>JAGLQA010000553.1 GCA_023137075.1 Candidatus Aminicenantota bacterium | reverse complement strand
TATTTTATAGAACCAAAAATTTAAATAAAAAAGGAGGATTAAAATGTCCCTAAAACCAAACAAAGGTAAAGTGTTTCAAGCCCCTTACACAATTGGTATACCCATGCCGGATGCACAGGGCCGCGTTCGTATCGGCATAGCGTGTGGTGGATGTGGCAACGAGTGGAAAGACACGCTTATTGCAAACAAGGAGACACGGGTTGATTGTCCAGAATGCGGAGGCGTCAATAAGTTTACCATCGATGTTCAAACCTTTGGAATAAGGTAGCTGATCATTATAATATTGATTAAGAAAGATAATGGGGAGGATGCCGAAGAAGAGAGGATTAAAAAATAAAATGTCTCAAGATGAAGTTCCTGAAAATTGGGAAATTGGAGAGGTTATTCTCGATTTGTATGAGGTAACCGGGATTCTTGGTAAAGGGGCTATGGGAAAGGTGTATAAAGTTAGACATCGTAATTGGAATATGGATCTGGCCGTTAAATCGCCCCATTTTGAGTATTATTCCAAGGGAGATATTGAAAGGAATTTTGTTCGAGAGGCAGAGACATGGGAAAATTAGCCCGGTGCGTGCAAACGTGCAAATATAAGTTAATTTGCGAGGAAATGATGAATGACCGAGTAATTTTTCGGTCGTGAAAAATTGTCTCCAAATGCCCGGCTCAGAGACGGAATCATGTGGTTGATTTTATTAATCAATCTGCATAGCTATTTCATTAATTCTCTCAAGAATATTCCACTGAACTAGGTTAAAGTAAATCTACAAATAACTTTTAATTTCTGATATAATTCATCTAAAAATTAAGGAGGAAAATTTTTATGAATACACAAATTCACCCTACTACCGTGGTGGATTCCACTGCCAAAATAGGCAAAAATGTCCTGATTGGCCCCAATACCATAGTGGAAAATAATACCGAGATTGGTGATGGCACTCAAATTGATTCCAATGCAAAAATCTGTTACGGAGCTCGAATTGGAAAAGATTGCCATATTTTTCACGGAGCAGTCATCAGTGAAATTCCCCAGGATTTGAAATTTCATGGTGAAGAATCTATTACAACCGTAGGTGATAGAACCAAGATTCGAGAATATGCTACAATTCACAGGGGAACTGAGGATAAAGAAAAGACTGAAATCGGATCTGACTGTTTGTTAATGGCCTACACCCATGTTGCTCATGATTGCCTGATTGGAAACCATGTTGTTATGGCAAATGCCGTAACCCTGGGAGGACATGTAACAATTGATGACTGGGCCTTCATTGGTGGAATGGTTGGAATCCATCAATTTACTCACGTTGGTAAACATGTGTTTATTGGAGGTGGATACCGCTGCGTTCAGGATGTACCACCATATATTCTGGTAACTGGTGAGCCATTGAAATACTCAGGATTAAATGTGGTGGGACTACGAAGGCGTAACTTTACTAACGAGACTATCAACCTGCTTAAAGAAGTATATAGACTAATATATCGATCAGAATTTAACATTTCACAGGCCTTAGAGCAAATCCAATCAGGATTTGAATCAACTGAAGAAATTCAGAAAGTTGTCTCCTTTATCCAGCAATCCAAACGTGGGCTTGTTTAAATCTTGTCGCTTGTTCCCACTATCACCAGCCCTTTCTCTCATAACAATCATTCCCAGGTATTGAAGGTATCCGATGGCCGCCATTCCTTTCTCTTTGCCGGTGACATCGAGGCGGGAGCGGAGCAGCGTGGAGCTACGTGATAATTTTGATCTCTTCCATCAGTTGTTCTAAGTAGTTGAGTCTTTTGGTATCTCCCTTCTCCTGCCAGCGCGCGCCGGATTGCTGCAGTTCCCGGAGAATCCGCTGCAAGGTTTTATTTAAAACGTCCCCGCCCAGGAAGCGCTTGCAGAACCGGATCCGGTTACGCTGGAAGTAAAAAGTGGTATAAAGCGGTTTCTTATGGCAGGTTTGTCCCACACCGTGTCCGATCTTCGCCCGGTAACAGCGGGCCAGGGGAATGTTTTTCCCATGGGCGCGAAAGCTCATATCCACATCCTCCCAATAGGTAAAGTAGGATTCATCCGTACCACCGAGCGCGTTGAAGGCATCGCGGTGGATCCACAAGGCGGTTCCCGGGATGTATTCTTTCCCCGGTACGAGCAGCAGGGGTAGATCCCGGTCATGGTAATGGTGAATCGTACAATTTTCGAAATCGACGTAGGCGCCGATGGAGTCGATGGAATCCGGATGGGAGAGGTAGGCAATACAGGGCGCCACCATACCGGCCCCGGCCTGTCTGCCCGTTTGCGAACATTCTTCCAAAGCATGGGGATAAACAACCGTATCGTTGGTACAGAAAAGGGCGGAAGTTAAGGAAGGGGATGAAAAAATCCACTTGAGCGCCCGGTTGAAGCCCCCGGAGAAGCCGTGGTTTTTTTCGATCCGGAGATGCCGTACTTCCGGGAAGGTCTCTTTTAATTCGGCAAAGACTTCCGGCCTGGACCCGTTATCGAAGCAGTGAACCTGTCCCGGTGAATATCCCGCGTCTAAGATGGATTGGACACAGCGGACGGTCAGGCGAATCTTGTTGTAATGGAGTACGATTATTGCTTCTTCTAATCTCAATATAACCTCCCGGTCTGCCGGAAAGCGGGGAAAAATCCAGTCTGCCCGGCTTCCGCAACCCGGTAACAGGCATTATATCATGTTTAGCAGCAACCTTCCAGTTACTAAAAATAAAAAAAAAGTCCCACTGCGAAGAGTGGGACTTATAGCCGGTGTACCTGGATATTTAAGCGTACTCAGGAAGTAAGCATTCGACTCAAGCCGGGGCCAGGCAGGGAGACGGAATTAACCCTCTATTGTCTTAACTCTTTCCTCTTTTCCTAACACCTTCTCATTGTCATTCTCATTGTCATTAAGATAATATGATAGTATAATAAAATAATAAATCAATTGGTCTAAAGTTGTAAATTTGGTTCTATTCGTTTTTTTCAAAAATAAAACCAAAGTTCTATTTTTTCGGAAACTTTGGGAAAAAGTTGTATAAAAACAGCGAAATTTTGAGATTTAGCAAGGGATAACCGATTCCGGATTACTTTTTTACTGAGTTAAAAAAATGTCTGAACCCGAAATATCATTTCATAGCCCCC
>JAGLQA010000552.1 GCA_023137075.1 Candidatus Aminicenantota bacterium | reverse complement strand
GATTAACAACAGGCTCTTACCTGCATCCCGGTTAACCAATCCCACGCGAAGAAGGGGCGATTTAGAGAGATCGAAGGGGCGGATGAAACGGTCGATGATGCCGGTTTCCTGTTCTTCAGGCACGGCATTTTGGGTTTGATGAATCAAACCCCTACGGCTGGTTTCGGGCATGCCACGCCGAGCTTCTATACAATTGCCTTCTGCCTTCTGTCTTTTCACTGCTTCAAAATATTCGATCTCAAATTGTATCTCCCCGGACTCGTGTATCTTTTGTACCGGTTCCCGTTCTACCAGGTGAAAAGAGGTGCGAAAGCTTTCATGCCTGGCGATCATCCCGCGGAATATTTCCGGCAATCCGGACGTATCGGTTTCCCTTTCGAGTTCATACACCATGGGCATGTTATAACTCATGCTTTCATGTTCTACCTGGTGCAGGATATACAAGCGTTTCTGGGCCGATGATTGAGTATAGTAATCCTTTTGTTTTGCCGGTTTTATCGGCTGGTAGGTATCCTCGACAGACTGCTTTACCGGGCGGGATAATTTTCTTATGGTGGGATAATTAAATATCTCGGCCAGTGATAACCTGACGTTAAATTCTTTGTGGATCTTTGAAATTAATACGGTGCCTTTTAAAGAGTGCCCGCCCAGGTCAAAAAAGTTATCATCTAGGCCTGGGGCAGATTGAGTTTGCAGCACCTGCTGCCAGATTCCGGCCAACCGTTCTTCGATCTCATCCCGGGGGGCTGCATATACCGCTTCACTAACAACTTCCGGCTCCGGCAGCGCTTTCCGGTTCACTTTGCCATTAGCAGTCAGGGGAATCTTATCCAAAAGAACAAAATAGGAGGGCACCATATAACCGGGCAATTCCGCCGCTAAAAAAGCCTTTATGCCGGCAGTATCGCAGGTTTGCCCCGGTTCCGATTCTTGGGTTTCACGCTCTGCGCTCTGCTCTCCAAGCCTCGCGACTATATAGGCGCAGAGAGCCTTTTCCCCTTTTTCTTCTTCCCACACCGTGACAACCGCTTCTTTAACTTCCGGCCGCTCTAACAGCCGGGCCTCGATCTCACCCAATTCGATCCGGAATCCCCTAATTTTTACTTGCTGGTCCATCCGTCCTAAAAATTCGATATTGCCGTCGGTAAGCCACCTGGCCAAATCGCCGGTTTTGTATAATTTGTTATCAAAAGTTTTTGTAAGTCCGGAAAGCATGTGGTGTAGAGTTCTACTGAGATGGCCAGAAGGGCCTCCTACGGCTCCCCGCGCCGCGGGGATAAATTTTTCCGACGTTAACTCCGGGTTGTTTAAGTAGCCCCGGGCAACGCCCGCGCCCCCGACTAAAAGTTCGCCCGGTACACCCACTGGTTGAAGATGAGCGAATCGGTCTACAATATAAGCCGTCGAGTTGGCAATGGGTTTGCCTATGGGAATATTCGTTGAGTATATCCCGGTAATTAAATAGGTTGTCGAGAAAGTGGTATTCTCAGTCGGTCCGTATCCGTTTATTATATCCAATGTGGAATATTTCTCTCTTAAGCGATTGATATGGGGTGGCGAAAGGGCATCTCCTCCTACCAACAAATTGCGTAGACTACAAAAAATACCGATGTCTTCCTGCATCAATTGGTTGAATAAGGGCGACGTCAGCCACATGGTCGTGATCTTATTTTTTAGGATCGCCTCTTTTAAACGATTCGGCGATAGAATCACGTCTTCACTCACGAGACACAATCTCAGCCCATTTAACAGTCCCCCCCAGATTTCAAATGTAGAGGCATCAAACTCTAAGGCCCCGGTTGGTAATACCCGGTCACCCGGTCTGAATGTCACGTAATTGGTATTCTTCACCAGCCTGACCACATTGAAGTGGTCGACCATAATCCCTTTGGGCTGCCCGGTCGAACCGGAGGTGTATATGATATAGGCCAAATTATAGGGAAATGCTTGATCCGGGGGCATGACTTTCCGTGACCCCACACGGCCGCTGGTTATTTTTTCTATAAAAATCCGTTCTACCTGCTGACTTTTAAAGGTTTCGGCGTCATTATTACAACCCTTGGTGGTTAATAATACCTTTGCGCTGCTGTCCCGCAGCATATACGCCTTTCGCTGCTCCGGGTAACCGGGATCAATGGGTAGATAAGCGCCGCCTGCTTTTAATATTCCCAGTATACCGATCAACATTTCAATGGAACGTTCAGCCATTATACCCACTACCGTATCTTGCCGCACACCTTTCTCCAACAGCAGCGGAACTAACCGATCCGACATCCTGTTCAATTCCCGGTAGCTCAGGGTACATCCTGATCTTTCGCTGCCCTTCACCGGCTCTATAAACGCCACAGCCACAGTATGGTCCGGGGTTTTTTCTACCTGTTCCTCAAATAACCGGGTAAGGGTTTTATCCCGGGGATAACCGGTTTCTGTCCTGTTAAAATCAACCAATAACTGCTCTTTTTCCCGGCTGCTCAAAATATCCAATCGCCCGATTTCACTATCCAATTTCCCCGGTATAAAATCGATAACTTTCATAACACTCCGGCAAAATCGGCGAATCGTCTCTTGTAGATAAAGGGAGGGAGGGTATTCCACTTCCAGAATCAGGCGATTGCCGGTTTCGGCTAAAACAAAAATTAGGTTAAACTGTTCAAGCAAATCGTTCCTGTTCTGCAATTTGTCATAGATGAAAGCAATAGAAAATAGATGGTGGCGGAAGGTGGGATTCCTGACTCCCAATTTCCGAACTATTTCACCAAAGGGATAACCGCTGTGCACAAAGGCCTCCGGGATGGCCTGCCTCACCCGGTTAATATAATCCCGCATGGTCAGGTGGTGGTGTAGAAAGGTGCGGCAAAATAGTATTTCCTCATTTTGCTTTTCCAATCCGGGTGGGAGGGTTCCGATAACCAGGTCCTCATTACCGCTGTATTTATAAATAACAATATTCAATGCGGCAAGAAACAAAATATACAGGGCGGTGTCGGCTCCTTTGCTCACTTTTTTCAGTTGTGCGGCTGCCGGTGCAGGCAAATCCATTGAAAAAGTTTCTTTCCCGGGAACAGCTTCTTTGAAAGGAGTGAAGCGCGGCAGCCGGACCTCCGGCAAATCACCGGCCAGTTTCTTCAGCCAGTATTCTTCCAGAACCTTTCTCTTTTTCCGTTCCTCAAATTGGTTGAGCATTATAACATTCCCGGTTATCCTAAAAAATTAAAAATCGAATTCGACAGGTGCCGCTTCGCTTAACTTTTCCTCCACAGCGGTTTTGTACTGTAAATTTTCTATCTTGCATTCCACATCCCGGATGACATTATCCAGCAGCAGCAAATAGCGCTCCCACATTACTTCCATCGTCACCTCATCGAATATTTGCGTGCTGTATTCAAAAAAACAATCGACCCGATCTCTTTCTTCAAAGGCATAAAACGTAATATCAAACCTGGAGACCTTGTTCACAATATCCCCATATCGTTCCGATTGTATGCCCGGAAGTTCTATTTCAAGATAACTTTCCGATTTTTCCTGGAGATTCTGCAGGGTAAACATCACATTAAAAATTTCGCTTCTGCCGGATTTACGGTTTAGAGCCAATCGCTCTACCAGGTCCTCATACTGGTAGTCCTGGTTATCATAGGCGAGCAGGGCCCTGTTCTTCAGTTCACGTAAAAATTGCCGGAAGGTTTTTTCGCCCTTCGGGAAATTTCGCAGGGGCAGTGGGTTGACAAACATGCCGATAATTTGCCGCAAGTCCGCGTGTTCCCGGCCGGCGGTGGGAATGCCGATTATGATGTCCTCCTGGTCGCACATCTTTGCCAACAAGATATAAAAAACCGCAAGCAGCAGCATGAATAGGGTCACCTCTTCCTGCTTCGCAAATTCCAATAGGGCTTCCCTTCTTTCATTGCCTATGGAAAAAAACATTTCATCCCCTTCATAAGAAAAGGACTCACCCCCGTTATAATCCAAAGGCAGCTTTAACTGCGGCAGGTCCCCGGCAAATTCCTTCAGCCAGTAGGATTCGTGCTTCTTTCTAGCCTCTTCCTGTATCTCGCTGTTCTGCCACTGCGAAAAATCTTTGTACTGGAGTTTCAGGGCAGGTAATTCGCCGCCGTTATATAGGGCTTTGAATTCTCTAAAGAAAATTGTGTAGGAAATCCCATCGAATATAATGTGATGTATATCAGTCATCAGTATAAACCGGTCTTCCGCCTCTTTTATCAACCTGACTCGCAGCAATGGGGTCTTCGTCAGATCAAAAGGACGGACAAAAACGTCCTGGGTTTGATGAATCAAATCCCTACTATTGGTTTGCTGTTCATCATACTCGATCTGAAAGTCAACATCTCCCGGATCGTGTATCTTCTGCACCGGGTAGTCGTCTACTAAGTGAAAGGAGGTTCTAAAACTGTCATGTCTTTTCACCAATTCTTTGAAACAACCGGCTATTTCCCCCCTATCAAGTTTGCCGTACAATAGGAAGGCCAGGGGCATGTTGTAGCTGGTGGTGTCCGGTTTTGTCTGCTGAACAATATATATCCGTTTCTGGGCGGAAGATAAGGGGTAATATTCCCGTTCATCCGTGGAGCGTAGGGGAACGTATGCTTCCATGGTCGCTTCTTTCGTTATGTAGGCGGCTATTTCAGCAATGGTCGGCGCTTTAAAAATTTCCGTCAGCGGCACTTTTACCTGCAGCTCTTTCTGTACCTGCGCCGTGAAAACGGTTGCTTTTAAGGAGTGACCTCCCAAATCGAAAAAATTCGCGTCAATACTTATTAATTCTTTATCTAAAGACAGGATCTCGGCCCATATCCGGGTCAACTTTTCCTCCACCTTGTTTCTCGGGGCGATATATTCCTGACCGGCAGCGAACTCCGGTTCGGGTAAATTTTCCCTGTCTACTTTACCGTTGGGCATCAAGGGTAAATTTTTCAGGACCACCAACCGTGGTATCATATACAGGGGCAGCATACTGTTGAGTATCCGTTTAATGTCGCCCACCTCTAAATCTTCGATTACTACGTAGGCTGCCAGGTACTTTTGCTTCTTCTCATCTTCCTTTACCACCACCACGCACTCCCGAACTCCTTTTATGGATAATACCCGGCTCTCGATCTCACCGGGTTCTACCCGGAATCCCCGGATTTTGACCTGAAAATCCTTCCGCCCGCGCAGCTCTATATTGCCATCTTCATGCCAGCGGCCGATGTCACCGGAACGAAACAGGTTCTTGCTATCCGCCGATAATTCGGGATGATGCAGTAATTTTTTCTTATTCAACTCCTCGTTGTTGATATAACCGGGCACCGAAGAACTGCCTTTTACACACAATTCACCCCATACACCGATGGGTACGGGCCGCAAATGTTCATCCAGGATATAGATGGCTGCATTGCTAACGGGTTTGCCGGCCGGTGGGATGGGTGTCTTATCCGCGATAGATGCGTCAAGGGTGTAAGAGGTCACCACATGCATCTCCGTGGAACCGTAGTGGTTGTGCAATTGGATGTGGGGATTCAAATCCAAAAACCGCTTCAGACCGACGGTAATTTTTAATTGCTCACCGGCTGTGATTATATGTTTCAGGTTATGATTAAAGGAACGGTCCCAGCGACTGGATTCGTTAAATATAAAATTGAGATAGGAGAAGGGTAAAAATAGGATTTCGACCCGGTGCTCACCCAGGAAGTCCATCAGGTAGTCGATATCCTGACGTTCGACGTCGCCGATCAGGTGGAGTTCACCGCCCGAGGTTAAGGTGCCTATTATCTCCTGGAAGGAAACGCAGAAATTGATGGAGGTAAATTGCAGACAACGCAACGAACAATCGATGACGGTGGTGTTTTTTTGCCACTGAATAAGATTAGTCAGTATATCGTGGGACAACATGGCGCCATTAGGGGTTCCGGTGGAACCGGAGGTATAATTCACATACAATATGTCGGCCGCTGTATTCACTACCTGCGGGTTTTCTTTCGACTGCTGCGCTATTTTTCCCCGGTGTTCGTTAATATTCAGGATTTCCCCGCTGTAATCGGCGAATAATTGGGGCCTCATTTCGTCTATCACCAGTATATCAGATCGGCTGTCACCGAGCACATGCAGCACCCGTTCGCGGGGATAGGTGGGATCTAATGCTAAGTAGGCGGCTCCCGACTTGACGATCCCTAACAAGACGACGATCATATCGACGGAACGCGCCATGGATATGCCGATCACATCGTTGGGTCGCACCCGGTACACCTCCCTCAGGTAATGGGCAAAACGGTTGACCCGCTCATTCAGCGCGTGATAGGTGATATTCTCCCCGGCAAACACAACGGCCTGTTTATTCCCGGTTTTTTGCACCTGGATTTCAAAAAGCTCCTGGATATTAAGCCGGGGAAATTCCCGCTTCCGGTCATTAAATTCTTCGACCACTTTTTTGTACTCCGCGCCATCCATGCAGCGCAGCTCCGATACCGGCGCATCCGCTTCCACCACAATGTGATTCAGGAGCGTCACCAGGTTTTTTGACAGACGTTCAATTGTCCCTCTTTCAAACAAATCGCTGTTGTACTCCAGCATAACGGATATTTGCTTATCAACTTCGTCCATAAAGAAGATCAGGTCGAATTTGCTCATATTAAAATCTAAAAAATAGGGGTAATCCGACAGGGTAATACCTTCCATTGACAGGCCTGTTTCCAGGATTTCGGCATTATTATGGGCCAGCATGACATTGAAAAGAGGCGACTGGCTCAAATCCCGCTCCAATTCCAATTTCTCGATCAAAATATCGAAGGGATAATCCTGATTCTCATAACAATCCAGTGTCTCCTGCTTGATCCCTTTCACCAGTTCTTTAAAAGATTTTCCGGGATTCAATTCGTTTCTGAACACCAGCGTATTGACTAAAAAACCGACAATGTCATTCAACTCCTGCCGCTTACGTCCGGCAATGGGCAAACCGATGATAATATCGCGTTGATTGGTATATTTATACAGAAGTATGCCCAGCAGGCTCAACAAGCCCATAAAAAGGGTGGCGTCTTCCACAAAACATAAGCGGTGCAGTTTTTTCGTTATTGTTTTATCGATAGAAAAGGACACCCGGCCGCCGTTAAAGGTCTGCACCGGTTTCCGGGAATGATCTAAGGGCAGTTCGATACCATTGGGTTTATCTTTGAACTTCTCCAGCCAATAGGTTTCAGCCTTGCGGAAATGATCTCCCTTAATCAGTTCATTGTGCCACAGGGTATAATCCCTGTATTTCAATTTAAGGTGCTGCATAGGGCTCGCTTCATTTTTTAAGAACGCGTTGTACAGAGCAAATATCTCATTATTGAGTATACCCTGCGACCACCCGTCATTGACAATATGATGGATATTAAAAATCCATAAGTAGGTGTTTTCTTCAAAGCGAACCAACTTAAACAGAAACAACGGGCCTTTTTCTAAGTTCAATACCCGGTTGGCGCCCTCCAGGAACAGCTCCCTGCCCGTCATCTCTTTTGCCTCTTTTTCCATATTCCGCAGGTCAACCTGTTCTAAGTTAAAATCCATTTTACCGAGAATTCTCTGTTTCGGTTCCCCGTTTACAGAAATAAACACAGTTCGCAAACTATCATGACGGTCAACCAGGCGATGTAGTGCCCGCTCAAAAACACCGGCTTGAAGGGAACCGGTCAGGATATATGCGAAGGGCATATTGTAGGCGGTGGATTCCTCTTCGAACTGGCAGAGAATCCATAAGCGCCTCTGGGCATAGGATAACTCATAGTACTCTTTCTCTTCGGCGATTTCGATAGGGATATACCGCTCTTCCGCAGCATCTTTAATATATTCGGCGATTTTGCAGATCCTCGGAATTTTGAATATCTCCCCAAGGGACATTTTAACGTTAAATTCTTTGTGTATCGCGGTAATAACCACAGTCCCTTTTAACGAATGACCTCCAAGTTCAAAAAAATTATCATCGATTCCGATTTTCTCCTTTTTCAGTCCTAAGGCTCCGGACCATATATCCACCAGCTTTTTTTCCATTTCGTCACGCGGCGCCCGGTA
>JAGLQA010000551.1 GCA_023137075.1 Candidatus Aminicenantota bacterium | reverse complement strand
AATTGTATTTTGGTGGAACAAACGGATTGAATGCCTTTTACCCGGGCCGGGTAGAGATTGGCACGTATATTTCACCGGTTGTGATTACGGCTTTCCGGAAATTCAACCGGGAGGTCCGATTGGAGACGCCAATCTCAGGGTTGCAGGAATTACACCTGTCCCACAAAGAGTACTTTTTCTCCTTCGAGTTTGCCGCGCTGGATTTTACGGTACCGGGAAAAAATAAATATGCCTACAAAATGGATGGTTTCGATCCGGATTGGATCAAAACGGACGCGAAGAGACGTTACGCCAACTATACGATTACCACTCCCGGCGCATTCCTCTTCAAGGTTAAAGGCTCAAATAGTTACGGTACCTGGAATGAAAAAGGTGTCTCAATAAAGGTGATTATCTCCCCCCCCTTCTGGAAAACCTGGTATTTCCAGGTAATCGGCCTGCTGTTTTTATTAACCTTACCGTTCCTGTGGAACCGGCGAAGAGAACGTGCTTACAAAAAGCAGCGGGAAATTCTTGAAAAATTGGTGCATGAAAGAACCAAAGAACTACTGACGGCAAAAGAGAAAGCTGAATTTGCGGTCCGGGCCAGGTCGGAGTTTCTTGCCAATATCAGCCATGAGATTCGTACCCCGATGAACGCCATCATGGGAATGACCGAACTTGCTCTCGAGGACGGCCTGAAGAAAGAGCAGCGGGTAAACCTGGAACTCGTCAAATCATCGGCCAAAGATTTATTAAATATTATAAATGATGTATTGGATTTCTCTAAGATAGAATCGGGGAATCTTAAATTAGAACAGGTGGATTTCAATTTTCTTAAAAGTATCCGCGAGATTTTCAAATTGCTCTCCGGCCGGGTTTATGAAAGCGAAAATAGAAGGGAGCTTAAATTAGATTATTATATCCAGCCCGAAATCCCGGAAATCTTCAAGGGGGACCCGGTTCGCCTGCGCCAGGTCCTGATCAACCTGGTCGGCAACGCCATAAAGTTTACGGAAAAAGGAGAAGTGTTAATAGATGTCCGGATTGCCGGTACAGGCAAAAAGTTTTCGAAAGAGGATCGTATCGATCTTCTTTTTTCTATATCGGATACGGGTATAGGTATCACGGCGGAGGAACAGGAAACCATATTTGACTCTTTCGTGCAGGTAGACAGTTCCTTTACCAGGAAATACGGAGGAACCGGGCTCGGCCTATCGATATCGGCAAAGTTGATCGCGCTAATGGGTGGGAAAATATGGGTTGAAAGTCCGACTAACAGGGGATTCCCCGGCTTTGTTCCCGGAAAAACCGGCAAAATCCCGGGAACACGACGGGCAGGTTCCGAGAGCGGGGGGCCGGGTTCGACGTTCTGCTTTTCAATTTCTTTTAAGCCGGTATCGCAGGATAAAAACGGATCGGATCAATCGGCGGCTTTTAAACAAGCCGGTCGGAAATTATCCCGGCTGCATATCCTGGTTGCCGAAGACAATGACATTAACCAACAGGTGATTGAGCGGATACTAAAAAAATCAAAACATACCGTAACCGTTGTCAAAAACGGAAGAGAGGCGTTAGCGCAGTTTAATTCAAAACGTTTCGATCTTATACTGATGGATATACAAATGCCTGAAATGGATGGGATCCAGGCAGCCAGGGAGATCCGCGGGATTGAAGCCGGAACCGGCACTCATATTCCCATTATTGCCCTGACTGCTCACGCGATGAAAGGGGACAGGGAAATGTTTTTAGAAGCCGGTATGGATGCCTATGTGTCCAAGCCCATTAACCGGGCTGAATTAAATGCCGCCCTGGAGAGCGTTATGTCGTTAATTCAACGTCCCACAACCTCGAAAGATCATTTAGCCGAGAAATAAACATGGAGTTAAAAATTCCCGATAAGTTGACATTTAAACGAAACGAGGTTACGAGGCTGACCCGGTTAGATGGGAAAGTTATCGACTATTGGGAAAAAGAATTCGGTGGTTTAAAACCGGTTGTCAATAAATTTGGGGAAAAATTTTACACTAAAAAAGATGTCGAAATAATTTTAAATATCAAGCGGATGTTAATTGGGGAGAAACGGAATAAGGAAGATATAAAAAAAATCATCAACGAAGATTACGCAGAACCGGTAGAAAAAGAGAAAAATAACCGGAACACTCTGAAGCTGGTTAGAAAAGGTTTACAAGAGATATTGACAATACTTGATAAACATGGTAAATAATACCTTAGCAGAAATGATCGGGGCGTAGCGCAGTCTGGTAGCGTACACGCTTGGGGTGCGTGTGGTCGTTGGTTCAAATCCAATCGTCCCGACCATTTACTTCCCACAGGTAGTTCTACCAGGTGTCGTTCCATGAAAGAGAAACCAAACAGGCGGTCGTTTAGTATAAATTAAAACCGGCTCGACTGCTCTCCTTCAAAAGTTTGGCCCCCGGTAGGGTTGCCGAAGGCAAATTGTCAATCGAAGCGTGACGAGACACTATTGGTGAATGAAGATATGAAAACAATATTATTAACGAATGATGACGGTTACTTTTCAGCAGGCATCCAATCTTTGAAAGAGTACCTTTCGGAAGATTACAACGTCTACATCGCGGCGCCCGATAAAGAAAGAAGTGCCGTCAGTATGGCGTTGACCATAAACCGGCCCTTACGCATACAAAAGATCCGGGAAAAAGAGTACGCTGTAGACGGCACCCCTGTCGATTGCGTAAATGTCGCCCTGCAGAAAATACTGCCCCGCCGGCCGGATATGGTTGTTTCCGGTTTGAATTTAGGAGAGAATCTATCGGAAGATATATTTTTCTCAGGAACCGTAGGCGCCGCCTTTTCCGCGTATTTATACGATATCCCTGCCTTAGCAGTCTCTTTGATCTCCGATAAATTGAGCCTCAGCAATGGGAAGTTTAATATCGAAGACGGTGTCAAAATCACGGGCCGGATTCTGCGGCAATTACTCGAACTACCGGAGATAAGAGTTGTCTACAATGTGAATATCCCCTATCAATGTAACGGCAAAATTGTTGTGACAGCGCCGGGCAATAAAAGGTACAAACCCGAAATAATCGAGAAAACCGATCCCCGGGGACAAAATTATTACTGGATCGGTACCGGTAACCCCATATCCAGGGGAGGAAAGAATACCGACGTATGGGCCGTTAAAAACGGCTTCGTCTCGATATCACCACTCAAGTATGATCTCACCAATCTTAAAATCATGAAAAAAATAGCAGGAAGGTTTGATGAAATTTAATATTATACGAAAAACCTACGATTGGGTCCTGAGTTGGGCAGAAAAACCCTCTGCCCGGGCTGCGCTCTTTATCTTAGCCTTCGCGGAAAGCAGTTTTTTCCCCGTACCACCCGATATTTTGCTGATCCCCTTAGTCTTAGGGGCCAGGAAAAAGTGGTTTAATTTAGCCCTTACCGTCACCGCGGCTTCCGCTTTAGGAGGCATATTCGGTTATTTTATCGGTCATTTTTTATGGTGGTCCGCTCCCCAGGTGTCCTCTGGAGTGGCGGCGTTTTTCTTTAAAAATATTCCCGGTTTTACGGAAGCCGTTTTCTTGAAGATGCAGGCCCAATATATCGAGTATGGTTTTTGGATTGTTTTTACCGCGGGTTTTACGCCGATCCCTTATAAAATTTTCACCATATCATCGGGTGCCTTTGACCTGAATTTTATTACCTTTTTGATTGCTTCCATAATTTCCCGGGGTGCCAGGTTCTTTCTTCTCTCTTTCCTGATTCACCGCTTCGGAGAATCCATAAAAAAATTCATCGATAAATATTTCAACTGGTTGGCTCTATTATTTACAATCCTGCTGATCGGCGGCTTCTTAGTAATCAAAGGAGCAACCTGATCGTCTTTCAAGATTACTACGAACTTTTTTTATAACACAGAGAACACATCAGGATTCCTTCAATAGCTTTGAAGCGATGACCATACGCTGCACCTGGTTGGTGCCCTCGTAAATCTGGGTGACCTTGGCGTCCCGCATCATCTTCTCTACCGGGTACTCTTTAATATAACCATAACCGCCAAATATCTGTACCGCATCGGTGGTCACCTGCATGGCCATATCCGAGGCAAACAGCTTTGCCATGGCTCCGGGTGTGGTGATTTCTTTCTCATGGGAATCAACCTGCCTGGCGGCATGGTAAACCAAAAGACGGGCCGCCTCGATACGGGTGGCCATATCCGCCAGCATGAATTGAATAGCCTGGAAAGAACTGATCGGTTTGCCGAATTGCTCTCTCTCTTTCGAATATTTTAACGCTTCATCAAAGGCGGATTGTCCGATGCCCA
>JAGLQA010000550.1 GCA_023137075.1 Candidatus Aminicenantota bacterium | reverse complement strand
TTAACCCCACTGTGTGGGGCCCAGCGGCGCGGGGAGCCGTAGAAGGCCCTTCGGGCCATCTCAGAAGAACTCGACAACAGATGCAAAATCTTCCGTCTCAGGAATTCCCCTCCCCCGGAGGGGTGCCCGCAGGGCGGGGTGGGTTATATAAAACCGGGGACCTGGCCCGGCGGCTGCCCGGCGGTAACGTGGAATTCCTCGGCAGGGTAGATTCCCAGGTGAAGATAAGGGGATTCAGGATTGAGCCCGGTGAAATCGAAAACCGGCTTTTGGAGAATGAATTAGTGAAGGAAGCGGTGGTTATCGATAAAGAAAACGATGCCGGAGAAAAATACCTCTGCGCCTACATCGTCGTGCAAAACCCGGATCATGTAGGGGCGAACCTTGTGTTTGCCCATGACACCGGTGAATTGCGCGAATACCTTTCTCACTCCCTGCCCGATTATATGATCCCCTCCTATTTTGTAAGAATAGACCATATCCCCCTGACGGCCAACGGTAAATTGGACCGGCGCGCCTTACCCGAACCGGAAGGTGCAGGAGCGGCGGAATTTACCGCGCCCCGGGATAGGGTTGAGCAGGAACTGGCCACCCTATGGGATGGTGTATTGGACAGGGACCGGGATTCCATCGGCATCGACAATAACTTTTTTGAGTTAGGCGGCCATTCCATCAAGGCAACCCTGTTAATGGGCCGCATCAAGAAGCAATTTAACGTTAATATACCGTTAACGGAAATATTTAAACGCCCCACCGTCAGGGGCCTGGCGCGGTATATAAATGAGGCTGAGAAGAAGCGTTATGACTTCATCCCAGCTGTTGAAGAGTGCGATTACTACCCGGTATCGTCGGCCCAGAAACGCATGTTCATCTTAAATAGGTTGAAAGGTGATAACACCAGCGACAACACTCCCGATGTTTATATGATTGAAGGAAAATTGAAAAAAGAGCGCTTCGAAGAAGTGGCCAAAGGTTTGATTAAACGGCATGAAACCTTGCGCACCTCTTTTGAACTCCTTGATGATGAGGTGGTGCAGCGGGTGTACCGGCAGGTCGATTTTAAAATCGGCGCCGTGGAATTGGCACCCGCAGATCAGACCGATACGCGAATCGAGACGGAAATCGGGGATTTTATTCGTCCCTTTAACTTAGGCGAGGCTCCGCTGTTCAGGGTCGGACTGCTGCGGTTAGCCCCCGGGAAGCATTTGTTGATGGTTGATATTCATCATATTATCCGTGATGGTACCGCTTCCCTGGTTTTTATCCGGGAATTTGTCAGCCTTTATAATGATGAACCCTTACCGGCATTACGCATCCAGTATAAAGATTTTTCCCTCTGGCAGAACCGGTTATTGCACTCTGAATTTATCAAGAAGCAGGAAGAATACTGGGCGGATATTTTTTCCGGGGACATACCGGTATTGAATATGCCCACCGATTTCCATAGACCCTCAGTCCAGAGTTTCGAAGGTGACTGCATCGAGTTTGAACTGGACCTGGATTTGTCTCAGCGTGTCAACCGGCTGGCCATGCAGCGCAAAGCCACCCTCTATATGGTACTTTTATCCGTTTATACTATTTTGTTAGCGAAGTACAGCGGCCAGGAAGATATCGTAGTCGGCACACCCATTGCCGGACGCGCTAACTATGACCTGGAAAACCTGGTCGGTATGTTTGTGAACACCCTGGCCATGCGGAATTATCCGCAAGGAGAACTCACTTATGCCCGTTTTCTTGAAGAAGTCAAGCATAATGCCTTGCAAGCCTATGAAAACCAGGATTATCAATTTGAGGAACTGGTCAACGCCCTGGGAATCCGGCCGGATCCCGGCAGGCAGAGCCTTTTTGATACTATGTTTGCGGTGCAGAATGTGAATGTACCCCGTTTTACCGCGGCCGACCGGGGAGTTGGGGACCTGGAATTTGCACCTTATAAATTTGAGGATAAGGTCACCCAATTCGACATCATGTTTCACGCCTTTGAAATAAACGGCCGGGCAGTATTTAAATTGTTATACTGCACCCGGTTGTTCAAGGAAGAAACCATTCGCATGCTGATCGAAAACTTTAAAGAGATTATTGCCATTGTGGTAGAAAACAGCGATATAAAATTAAAGGATATTAAAATCAGCCATGAATTATTTGACAAAGAGATCGATATGCCGCAAACCGGTTTTGATTTCTAATATGAAATAAGGCAGGTAAAAATGATGAATATGGAAGGAAGCCGGTTACCGGGAAGAGCCGCTGCGGCCGCCCATCAAAATATAAAGGAACGGGACTACTGGTTGGAACAATTGTCCGGGCAGATTCGCAAGAGCTGCTTTCCCCATGACCACGGCAATTATCTCGATAACTCCGCCCCGGATGATAAAGACAGCACACCGGGAGTCTTTCCTTTTCGCCTGGCCGAACCGATTTGCGAAGCGTTAACAAAGCTGAGCCGCGGAGTCGAGCATACCCTGCATATGATATTGTCCGCAGGACTGGTGATATTATTGCACAAGTACACCGGCAGCAGCGATATTTTGACCGGCACCGTCATATACAAACAGGAGACCGGCACCCGCTTTATCAATACGGTATTGGTGTTACGGAACCGGGTACGACCGGGTATGACCTTTAAAGAACTGCTGCTGCAGATGAGAGAGACCATCATCGCGGCTGTGGAAAACTACCTGTACCCCGTTGAAATCCTGGCCGACCGGTTGAATATGCCGGTTACGGATGAAGATTTTCCCCTGTTCGATGTCGCCGTGATTCTGCGGAATATACATGATGAAACCTATCTGCAGCATATACCGGTCAACATGCTCTTCTCCTTTTTCAACACCGGCACTGCCGTGGAAGGAATGGTTGAATACAATCCCCGCCATTACAGTGAGAGTTCGGTGCGGCGTTTTTTCGATCATTTTTCCTGCCTGTTGGACCAGGCGCTTTTGCACACCGATGTTAAAATAGCCGATATATCGATTCTCTCCCGGGAAGAGAAGCAGAGCCTGCTGACTGCGTTCAACGATACGGAAAGTCCCTGTCCCGAAGAGAAGACCATCCAACGTTTATTCGAAGAGCAAGTGGAAAGAACCTCCCGGGATACTGCCCTGGTCGGCACGATCGGCAAGTCCCTGACCTACCGGGAATTGAACGAACGAGCCAACCGGTTGGCCCATTTACTCCGCGGGAAAGGTATCGGCCCCGATACCATCGTCGGCATCATAATGGATCCCTGCCTGGATATGATTGTCGGCATATTGGCGGTATTAAAGGCCGGCGGCGCTTATCTGCCCATCAGTCCCGCCACTCCATCGAACCGGGTATTATCCATGCTCGAAGACAGCAGCGCTCCGCTGCTGCTCACCTTAGATAAAAGCAGCGCCTCTTTCTCTTTCAGGTCGCTGCGCGGATTCGATTATTTTGACTGCAAGCCGCGGCTCGCGCCGCCCCGGCCCCAGATCGAAGACATCGACAGACTGCAGATTCCCGACCGTTCCCTGGTAGATTATGAAAAATACCGGCCTTATATCGGCCAGGCTATGGTTAAGAACAGCATAACCATCTATATGAGCCGGGGTTGTGTCTACAATTGTGCCTTTTGTTTTAAAATATGGCCCAAAAAGTACATCATTCGCTCGGCTGAGAATATTTTTTATGAAATCCACTTTTATTATAAGCTCGGCATCCGCCGTTTTGCTTTTGTCGATGATCTGCCTAATATCAACGTGAAAGTCAGCAGCAAGGTCTTTCAATTGATAATCGATCACGGTTTGAATATCCACCTCCATTTTCCCAACGGCATACGCGGCGATATTTTAACCCCGGAATACATCGACCTGATGGTGGCAGCCGGAACAATAACCATGGACCTGGCTTTGGAAACCACCTCGCCGCGCCTGCAGAAGTTGATCCGGAAAAATTTAAACCTGAAAAAACTGGAAGAGAATATCAAATATATCACGCAAAAACACCCCCAGGTTATTTTGGAACTGCAAATCATCCACGGTTTACCTACGGAAACTGAGGAAGAAGCCGCGGCATCGTTGGAATTCATCAAAAATATCCGCTGGGTGCACTTTCCCTATATCCATATATTGAACATTTACCCCAATTCAGATATGGCACGCATTGCCGTTGAGAAAGGGATTTCGAAAGAATCCATCGAACGCTCCGCCGACTTAGCCTATCATGAACTGCCCGAAACCCTGCCTTTCTCAAAGGGTTTTACCCGGAAATACCAATCCGAATTTTTAAACGATTATTTTCTCTCTAAGGAGCGGCTGAAAGCGGTGCTGCCCTATCAACTGAAGGTGCTCACCGAAGATGAACTGCTCCAAAAATACAATAGTTATCTACCCATGAAAATTAAATCCTTTGCCGATTTGCTCAACCTGGCCGGTCTTTCCCGGGAAGAGATAGCCGGTGATTTTTTACCTGCGGATTATGGTTTTGTGCCCGGTTTTAACCGCAAGCTGCAGGAAAATTTTCCCCGGAAAAAGCCGGCCAAAGATGCCTTAAATGTGCTTTTATTAGACCTGACCCAGTATTTTACCCGGGATACCCGCATCATGTACGATGTGGTGGAACCGCCCTTGGGACTGCTTTACTTAGCGACTCATCTGCAGCGCAGCTTCGGCAGTCAAATTGATGCAAAGATTGCCAAATCCCGCATCGATTTTGATAGTTTCGATGAATTACAGGCACTCATCGCCGATTTTAAACCCCATGTGATTGGAGTGCGGACATTAAACTTTTACCGGGAATTTTTCCATAAAACCCTCTCCTTGCTCAAACAATGGCAGCCCTACGCAACCATTATTGCCGGCGGGCCCTATGCCACCGGCAATTACGATAAGGTACTCAAAGACAATGCCGTTGATCTAGTGGTGATAGGCGAAGGCGAAGCCACTTTTGCAGAATTGATTGGCCGGATGTTGAAGAATGGGTACCGTTTACCTGGGCAGAATAAGCTGGCTAAGATACCCGGCGTCGCCTTTGCGAAAAAAAGGGCGGCCCGGGAAGTGCTGCTGTTGGACCAGCTAGGCCCCGCGATTTCCAGGGAACCGGCAGAAAACCCCCCGCCCGTGAATAGACCCTCGGACTTAGCATATATCATCTACACCTCCGGCTCCAAAGGTTTGCCCAAAGGCGTTTTGATCGGAAATAACAACTTAGTCAACCAGGTTACCGGTCTGCAAAAAAGATTTGCCTTTGACGCTTCGCTGAACTACATGCTGCTGGCAGCCTTTACTTTTGATGTTTCCGTAATGCATATCTTTTTACCGCTTATCACCGGGGCCAGGCTTTTCCTGATCGATGAAGAAACCCGGAAAGATCCCAACAAATTGTGGCAGTTCGTCTATCAAAAAAAGATAGATATTCTCAATATCGTCCCGGCCTACATGAAGATTTTATTGGACCACATCGAAAAAGGGAAAATACATTTAAAATACTTGTTCGTCGGAGGAGATGTATTTGATGCCGAACTTCTTCGCGGTTTGCGGAAGACCTTTGACACAGAACACATCATCAATATATATGGCCCTACAGAGACCACGATCAATGCCACCCTTTACCCCTGCCGGGATGTGGAAAAGGGAGCGACCATACCCATCGGGAAACCGGTGAAAAATTACCGGGTCTATATCCTTGATAAAGATATGCAGCCCCAGCCCATTGGCGTGGCCGGTGAATTGTACATAACCGGTGACGGTCTGGCTCGCGGTTACCTGAACAATCCCGAATTGACGGCGGAAAAATTTATAGAGATTGCTTCCAGGCCCTTTTGTGGTTGGGGTCGCCGACCCCTTTTTGAAAAAAGTCGGACAAAAACTTTTGATAATAATAAATCATACAAAACCGGTGATTTGGCCCGCTGG
>JAGLQA010000055.1 GCA_023137075.1 Candidatus Aminicenantota bacterium | reverse complement strand
GTAACTTGCGAAGGACCGACCTTCAATACGACCGGTTTTACCTCTTCTACAGGAGCTTTTGAGCAGTGGAAACCAATAAAAAGTAATGCCGAACACATCATATATATATATATCTTTTTCATATCGTATCATAATCCACAGGTGGAAAATTGTCAAGATGGAATTTTGTAAGTGTTCAGTTATGGAAAATAACTTGTGGCAGTTCCTGTTTCACTCACCCGTCCGGGAATTAACCTGCCGGCGGCTCGTCTCTCTAAAATTTCAAACTCACTTCGCCAAATCCACCTACCTAATCCGTTCTATGTGGATTCCGGCTGCGTTCAAACAGTGAAATTTTGTCCCTGAAAAAGGGCCGTTCAACTTGCCGGGCAGGTGCAGAATTCCCTCCCTAAGGTTCGTTCAATCATGAACTGCCATTTTACTTCCGAAAACTGAACACTTACGTATTTTTTACCAAAACCCAAAATAAAACTAAAGTTCTACAAATTGAACAAAGACTCGATCTGCAATACAACCAAAAATAGAACTTAAGTCTAATTGACATTTTCTATTAAAGGTTTAAGATTTTATTAGGGCGAATTGTTTGAAAATTATTCCCCATTTTAAAATTTAAAAAAGGAGGTATTTTGATGAAAACAAGATTTGTTTTTTCGCTATTAGCAGTAGTATTTTTATTGATCTCCGCTGCTTCGCTGCAGGCATCCATAGAGAAAGGTCCCTACCTGATCTATCCGGGTGATAACACCCAGATGACGGTCCTCTGGCAGGTGAGCGGCTCTGAAACCGGCACTTTAGAATGGGGGACGAACACTACCTACTCTACCGGCAGTGTGCAGACCGGCGAGTACGGCAGCGATCATCAACATAAGTACACGATTACCGGTTTAACACCGGGAACAAAGTATTATTACCGGGCCTATATCAGCGGCGCCTGGCACACCGGTTCTTTTCTCGCGGCCCCGGCCGGTACGGCCCAGAATCTCAAATTTATAGCTTATGGCGACACGCGTTCCTACCCTGCCGACCATAATACGGTCTGTGCCCAGATGGTTAACACCTACACCGCTGACCCGGCTTACCAGACTTTTGCCTGTCTTCCGGGTGATTGGGTCAACAACGGTGACAGCGAGAGCGATTGGGCAGGCCAGTATTTTGACCGCGACCAGCCCGATGCCCTGGAATTCCAGGCCAATATGCCGGTCATGGGCTGCATGGGCAACCATGAGTATGCCGGTGTCCTTTACCGGAAATATTTACCTTATCCCTTTGAAACCGGCACCCGCTACTTCTCTTACGATTATGGCCCGGTTCATGTGGTCCTCCTTGATCAGTATGTTAGCTACACTCCCGGTTCAGCCCAATACACCTGGTTGGAAAACGACCTGGCTGCCACCTCTAAACCCTGGAAAATCCTGGCGTTCCACGAACCCGGCTGGTCTGCCGGAGGTCACGGCAATAATACCACCGTCCAGGAGTACCTCCAGCCCCTTTGTCTGCAGTATGCGGTAAAGCTCGTTTTTTGCGGACACAATCACTACTATGCCCGCTGCGATGTGGATGGTATTCAACATATCACCACCGGCGGCGGAGGCGCGCCCCTTTATGCTCCAAGTCTCAGCTACCCCAACGTGGTAACCGCAACCCAGGATTTTAATTTTTGCGAGATCGATATCCAGGGCGATCAACTCTATTTTGTAGCCAGGGATGCCGGCGGCACTGTTATCGACTCATTTAACATGGATAATACTATTCCTCCCGCATTGCCCTGGAGCGATGGGTTTGAAAGTGGCGAATTAGGAAGCGGCGGTTGGACTATTGCCGGGAAGACCATAGTGGTGACCGATGCTTACATGGGTAGTTATGCAGCGGAACTTGGCCGCAGCGGCTCGTTGACCAAAGCGGTCAGCACACTGGAATTCAGCAATATACAGGTGAAATATGCACGCAAGACCGTGGGCCTGGAATCCGACGAATACCTGGTGGTGGAGTGGTACGACGGTTCAACCTGGCATGAGATCGAACGCACCCAGGACACTGCCTGGACCTATGTACAGTATGTTCTCCCTGCCGGTGCAAATGAAAATGCCCAATTCCAACTAAGATTCGTCGCGCTCGGTATCGATAATAAGGAATATGTCTACGTGGACCATGTGGAAATCGCAGGCGGTTCAGGCGAACCGGATACAACCCCGCCCTCACCCGATCCCATGACCTGGACGACCCAACCCAATGCCACAGGTAGCACAACGATCTCGATGACAGCCACCTCAGCTACCGATACCAGCGGCGTAGAATACTACTTCGAATGTACGGCCGGCGGCGGTCACGACAGCGGCTGGCAGGACAGTACGACCTATGAAGATTCCGGCTTGCAGCCTGAAACCCAGTACACCTACCGGGGAAAGGCGCGTGACAAGAGCCCCAATCAGAATGAGACTGCTTTCTCTTCCGGGGCTTCGGCAACCACGGACCCTCAGGGCAGCAATGAGATTTATGTCTATGATATTACCATGAGTTACACCGTGGGCGGTGTCAACTACTACGGAAAAGCCACCGTGTGGATTAAAAACAGCAGCGGCGCTGATATGGAAGGCGCTACTGTATACGGCACCTGGTCCGGTTCCGTGAACGGCACTTCCGAAGGAGTGACTCTCCAGGATGGAAAAATAACCTTAACTTCTCCTAAAAATAAGGGCGGCGGCACCTTCACTTTTACGGTTACCAATGTCGTAAAATCGGGCTATACCTACAATCCCGCCTTAAACGTGGAGACATCCGATACGATTACTATTTAGTCCCTTATGAATAATATCTTGCCAGGTCATGGCAAAACATTGAATTTTAGTGTAGGGGCGGGTTCTGAACCCGCCCCTATTTCTTATCTCTCTTTATCTTGAGCCGGCTTTTTTTCTTCGCTTTTCCGGCTTTCCGGGTTTTTTTATTTTTCTTAAGATTCATGTAAAGTTCTTTTAACTCATCAGCCGGAGAGGCTAAGCTGCCCTTGATTAATCGCTGCGCTTCTTCATAATCACCCGTTTTCTCAACCCTGGTGGCACTCAATGCCAGCCTCATGACTGATTTCTCCATTTGCTCCTTGTCCATTTTCATTTTTTTCGAATTCAGATCAAACGTCACTGCGCCACTCCTGAGATGTTGATTAAGTTGAATCAAAGCGGCTGTCCCGGTTTTACTTTTCGGGTCTGCAGAGATTCGTTTGAATAAAGAAACTAAGTAGGTGGCATAAATATTTTTATCTTGATCTTCGGAGAGCAGTTTATCATCTACAAGAGTCCGGATGCTGTAAAGGGCAGTCGCTTCAGCCCGTATCTCTTCCAGGCAATAAAACAAATCTTTGAGTTTGTCTTTAATCAAAACCACCCTATCGCTCTCCTGTTCCAAAAATATCGGGCCGAAATAATGAGACAGCCGGTGCAGGATAATATTAGTTAAATAGGAATTGAAATCCACAAGTTCAGCCTGTTTTTTGGTAAAAATTTGCAGTGACAGCGGCTTTAAAAAATCATTAAAATAGGTTTCCAGGATGTTCCTGAAAATCAAAATCTTGAATTTATTTGTGCCGGTTTTTATGGAGTCATCGGGGAAGACCAACATAAATTGATTCTTTTTTAACGGCGAAACCACATCCGAAACGATAATAGGACTAATGAGTGAAGCGTCAAAAGGTACGAGTTCTTCTCGTAGCGGTATTTTTCCCAGCATCTTATCCATGACAGATATATACTTCTTCGCTGTTTTGCTGTATTCCTCATGCTTTACCAGGAGGAATATATCCAATTTTTTTGAATTTTTATGGGGTTCGGGCTTTATGATGATATCAAGCTTATGATCGGTTTGATTGAGCCACTTCGAAGCACTTGAAGAAAAATTATTGGATTTTATATCCGCGGACAACGCTTCTAAGTACTCTTTTTGCAGAGTATCGGTTGAGAGAAGGGCCGCTTTCTTTAACAACCTGGCTGCCCTCCTTCTGAAAATTTTCCCCCGGCGGTCTTCTCCCTGCTGGTCATTTAACTTTTTTACAAGAGATTGAATTTGCGTAAAACATTTCAACTGCTCTTTCGATTTTTCATCAAGATTGGCCTTTTCAACATCAACGGTCACTCCGGATTTTACATCTTGCTTCGCTTCTTTTTTCTCCTCTTTTTTTACTTCCCCGGCCTCCTGCTTCTTTACTTCTTCACTACCGGCAAAGGGTGTCACAACAGAAACAGTGAGAAAAAAAACGAACACAACCAATAACGGAATTCTTTTTCTACTCATTTTACCTCTTTAATAAATTTTTCCCCCACCGCCAGGTGGGTTAGTTTTTCGAGCAGCACCTTGAAAAACAACTATTCTCTTTTAAAAAAATCGGAATGCCTATAATATTTGATCAGGTCGTTGGCAAACATCTTGAAACCGGCAGAGGATGGAATAGCCACGAGCAAACCCCAAAAACCGAAGAGGTTTCCAAAAATGATAATAGACATTAAAACCCACACGAAATGAAGCCCCACCTCCCTGCCTACGATTTTGGGGTAGAAATACCAGTTTTCGCTCCCCTTAATGATGGCGAAGACCAGGACAATCAACAGCAGTTTTTGTGCCGATTGAAAATGGGCCAGCCCCACGATTAGCGATATGGTAAAACCCACGATGGTGCCAAAGTAGGGGACAATGTCCCCGATACCGGCCGCGGTCCCGATCAATATGGCAAAGGGGAGGCCGATCAAACTCAGGCCCACGGAATAAAGCACAGCCAGAATCAACACCACGATAGCCTGACCGCGAATGAATGAAGAGAGGAGAACATCCATTTTTTCAGCTCTCTCAATCACCCTCTGTTTGAGCCAGGATGGTATTAGGCTGAAAAAGCTCTTTTGTATCTTTTTGTAGTCTTTTATAGCATAGAACGCGAAAAGTGGGATAATAATCATGTAGAGCATCGTCAATACAATACTATACAGGCTGGAAAAAGCGGCTGCCAGGATTTTCGACAGGTTGGTAAACATCTGGCTGAACATTTCCTCAACCTTCTCCATAATATCGATATCTCCCACATATTCCGAGAAATTATTGGTAATATAGTTGCTGAAAACCTTCATTTTCCCGAAAAACTTTTTCAGCAATTCGGGAAATTTAACAGCAGCGCTTGTGGCCTGGTCAATGATATAAGGGAACAAATTCACCAATACCAATGTCAGGATAAGAAGCAGGGTAACCATTAATATGGCCGCGATTAGGCCCCTGGAGAAGCGCAGTTTTTTTTCCAAAAAATTTACAAAAGGGTTGAATAAATAGGCGATAATAAAAGAAAAAAGAAGCGGGGCAGCCACAACTGTGAAATACTTTAAACTCAATATCATCAACAATACGGCCGCAGTATACAGGATTAATGCCAATAAAGGCGATGGCATCGCAAGTTTTTTCGTTTTCATACCCTATCAATTAACAAAAAAATGAAATAAAGTAAAGAGTAGAACAGAAATTTTTATAAAAACATTTACATTTCCTTTAGAATCATTTATAATTTTTTTTCGGAGGCATTTGTGGAAACCTTAAATACGTTTAAAAACTATGACGGTAAGAAGTTGACAAACTTCCCGGCAATCGTCTATTCGAACCTGTACCGGAGAGCATTGGACAATGTTTACTTTGAATTCAAAATAGAAGAAGAAGGCTACCTGTTCTCACCTTTTTACACCCTGCTGCGAGGCGAGCCGCTGCCTGAATTTACTGATTTTATCGAAAATAATGAGCTTCTTTTCGACTCCTTAAAAGAATACATCATCAATTCGCTCTTTGTTTACAGCGCCATTATCGAAGAAAATTCTTACTACCTGACTAAACCGCAGAGCGTTATCATAATCAGGCTGATTCACAAAGAGACCACCCATTTTGAAATAAAATTCTATACCCATTACCAGGATGAACTCCAGGACAACTACGATGATAAAATATATATCGGCAGGGATTTCATAAACTTAGATCAATTTGAAAGGAAATACTTAGGCCTGGAAAACAGTTTCAATTCAATCGTTGAGCAGAACGTGAAGTTCCAGGAACTGGCGGTTCACAAACTGAGATATTTTGAAGATTTCAAAAAAGATTATTTAGATGAAATAAGTTATTCAGCAAATGAAACCGTATCGGACACATTGGAACGCATCCGGTTATTCCCCCAATCAAAAGTTGCCGACATCCCGAAAGTCAAATTGAACGAAACCTTAGATAATATTCTTTATATCCAGAACCTGATGATCGAATTTAGAGATTTGATGTACGAATTTGAAGACCAATTGCGGTTAAGAGAAGAGCATAAATTCGTAAAATACCTGACAAAATTTTCAAAAGACATAAAAGGTGACATCCGCTACCTGAGAAAGTTGTCCTTCCAGCTTCATCTGAAAATATCGAATTTCCCCATCTGATAAAAATTAAGCTTCGATTTTAATAATTTGCCGGTCAAGCCGGATATTGTCTTATTTCCTTAAAGAAATTTTCGGAATGTCGATTTTGTACTTGACTAATTTAAGGTCACCATCTTCGTTCTCAACCCCCATATACAGCTTATCATTGCTGAAATGGGAGCTGCGAATCACCAGACCTTTCTCTACTTTTATCTCCGCCGAGTAAATATACGTCCCCCCGGCAGAAAATATATCAATCTTCCGGCTGTTTTCTTCAACCGGGTCGGTGACAAACACATAAATATTGCCGTTCCTATCGATAAGAATCCCCTCAAAAAAAGTAAAATGATCCGGGAGACCTTCTTTTATTTGCCGCTTAACATCCGCCGGGAAATTTACCCCCTTTAATATTTCATTTTTATACACTCCCGGTACGAATTTCTCTTTTCTTTTTATACTAAAATCAAATTCATCCCGGGACTTTAAATCCTTCACCTTGATTTTGTACTCATTATTCATGCCAAAGTAGATTTTATTATCCCTGTACGCCAATACCAACATCGGCGTTATCGATGAATTGGAGAAAGAAAAGGTGGATCTACTTTTTTTAGATGCCCGGCGGGCCACCCCTTTTTTATAGGTAAAATATTCAAATAGCAGTTTCTTGTTTTTATCCTTTACATTATAGATAATACATCGGCTTTCTCCTTTCGGGTCTTCCCAATTCATACGCGGTGCTGAAATAAATGAATTCTCATCGATAAATAACCGGGGGGTCAAATCCCCGGGGATAATTACAGTTTCAATATACTTTCCCTCTTTAGAAAAATAATGCACTCTATTGTTCTCGTAATAAATCAGTTTATTATTTTCCAGGTATAGGCTGCCAAATCGTTTCATCTCACCCGGCCCCTCTCCTTTTTTTCCAAAAGATAAAATGAACTTTCCACTCTTATCGAAAATATAAGTTTTAAAGTTTTTTTGATCCGCCACAAAAACCGTCTCATTTTCATCGGAGCGAATTCTCATGCTTACAAAAAAATCCTTCCCCGCTTCCTCTACTTCCCAGAGTTTTACCATATTAAAATTCCACATCCCTTTCAGAGGTTTATCCTCATTAATTACCCCTGACAATAAAAAAGAGGCGATTAGAAAAATACCTGTTATACTCAACGCAATTTTTTTCATCGTGCCTCCGTTCCTTCTTATTAATCTTTTCATTTCATAAACATATTAAAGAATTATTTCAAAAAAGTCAACTTGCCTTGTATTCCCAAATCAACCGCTTAAATTTCTTAATCCTTTAACGATGGGCAACCGCAAGGGATTGCCCCTACATTTTTTGTACATGTTTGGTAGGGGTAAGGCTTGCCCTTACTCTTTATTAATAGTATTCTTCATCAAATTAATATATTTAGGCGGTGGATTTGGGTATTGCTCCCCGCGCAGTGGGCTCGCCCACCTAATCGATGAGATGTTCTTCCTTAATTTTTGAAAACAGGGAGAAAACAATAATAGCAATTCCTAAGATCAGGAGCGTGTTGGGGATGGACCAGTCACTGCGAAACGTTCACCTGGAGGAGTTATCTCTTTTTTAACTGGTTGTAAAAACTGTTGATCTTGTAAATATGCGTCAACTCTTCCTGGATGATATTGTCCACGAGATCTTCGCCTTTGCTGCCGCTGATATATTTTTTCAAAATTGTGAACAATACGATCGAATCCTTTTCAAATTCTAAGGCCATGGCAACAGCTCCGGCCGCATCTTTTATCCCTGCTATTTTATTTTTTAAGGCTTCGTCGTTTCCGAGAGCATGCATCTTTA
>JAGLQA010000549.1 GCA_023137075.1 Candidatus Aminicenantota bacterium | reverse complement strand
GAAACTGATCAATTCGATGGATTTTTTTTCGTAATGGTGGATATTGCGGTGAAATAATTCCCGGATCCGGGTTTTTATGGAGAATTCTTCAAACAATTCCCGGATCAAACAGGCTTCCGGGATTTCATTCTCCTTGATTTTCCCGCCGGGGAATTCCCATTTTAAGCCCATGTGTTGATCCCGTCTGCGGCGGGCAATGAGGATTTTTCCCTTATGAATAATCACCGCGGCGGTTACCTGTATGATACTTTGTTCCATGTGTCAGTATACCATTTTTCCCCAAAACTGGAAAACGGTTATTTCAAACCAATTTGCGCTGGACAAATCTAAAATTGAATTTTGCATTTGTCCATGGGGTGAGGGCGGGGCGGGGCCTTACTGAAATTTAAATTATTTTGAACAGCAGTGAAACCACATACATATTTGTTACCTACTGTTTTATGGGCTATCGTTTCATAAAAATATTATATCATAGATTTATAATTTTAGGCACCGGTTCCCGATTCCCGATTTGTCGACCCCGCTATCGAATTAAAAGCCGAATCCTACCATAAAAACAAAAGTTTTGTTTCTAACAACTCCCAAATATTTAAAAATATTTGCCAGGCCATGACAGTATCTTATGTCAAAAACTAACTTCCCGGATCCGATTTTTATGTCCATGCCGGACCCAATTATCAATCCATAATCAAGACTTTCCATAATATATAGGATATCTTCTTCTCCTTCATCTACAAATTTTTCTCCCTGGAATTCATGGGTTGTTTTTGCCCACATCTTTGCCTTGATATTGTGTGCCACATAAGGACCGATTAAGAATCCCGGCTTAAATTTTCCTTTTGTCGGAATATTGATCTTTAACAATACGGGAATTTCAATATAGTGTAGTTTCCATATGGATTCCATGTTGTATGAATACCACTGGGTAGATTCAGATTGACTGGCCTTCGTCCCCTTTTTTACATAGTATATTTCGGGTTGAATAGAGATATTCTTTGAAACCTTAAATGTGAAGAATGCACCTATTTGAAAAGCCCTCAAGTTAGTAACCGGAATAACTTCATCTTCAAATTCACCATCAATGTCAAAATACTCTAACTTCAGTTTTGCAAAATTCACACCTCCCTTGATTCCAAAATCAACAGCCAGAGTGAAGGTTGAAAAAACAACCGAAATAACCAAAACCATCCAAAAAATCAAAAATCTTCTCATTTTATCCTCCTATTTTAATTTTTAGTATTGTCAAAAGTTTTTAAGGGAAAACTTTCAAAACCTTTTCAGATAAATCACTTCCGTTTCCGCGAGCCGGACCGTTTAATTTTTCAATGCTTCAAGGCTTACTCTGTCTTACGGTCCAGTTATATTATGTAGTAAAAAAAATTAGAGGCTATAACAAAGCGTTCAAAATTGTATAAAAATCCGTTCACCAATATCAATTTCCGTTCAAAATGAGTCGAAATTGGAAATATCGGACATTTAGAGATTATAATTTCCCCGAATTGCTAAAAGAAAAACCATTTGATAAATATCTACGTATGGTTTATAACGGAATCAATGGGGTCAAGTCTTGCCAGGCCGTCCGAGAAGTCAAA
>JAGLQA010000548.1 GCA_023137075.1 Candidatus Aminicenantota bacterium | reverse complement strand
GAATTTAGTCCTTAAACCGAGCCTTTTTCTTCAGTTTCTTTAAAACCTTTTTTATTTGAGATGGCAATTCCCCTTTTAGCTGATACTTTTTGTAATCTGATTGAGCATGGCCAATGCCTGCTCCTAAAAGAAGTCCAGCTCCTGTTCCTATACCTCCAAAAATGGCCACAACGGGAATCACTTCTCTTCTAGACATCTCTTCTAAACCTCTAGCTATGCTGCATAGTACAATCCCAATAGCAAAAGCCGGAATCCCTAAAACTAGGGCACCTATTTTAGCTCCTTTTCCAGCCTTTGATTTCCAACTAACCTTGATATAATCAATTTCATCAATACTGATTGAAGGTTTAGAAAGAGTTTCGTAAATTAATAATACTAATGAGTTTTCTTCGATTTTAAGTAATTCACCTTTTACTACCTGGCCATCTTCCTTTGTTACTATTATCTTTGCACCGGCCTTTTCTCTCTTTGCCCACAAACTCCCCGGACAAATAAGTAAAAAGACAATAACAGCAATTAAAAATTGCTGGAAAATTTGTGCAACCTTCCTTCTTTTCATTTTATTACCTCCTTATAATTATATTATAGTATAAAAATAAAATGAGGTTATAACTGAGCGTTCAGAATTGTATAAAAATCCGTTCACCAATATCAATTTCCGTTCAAAATGAGTCGTAATTGGAAAGATCGGACAATTGGCACAGAAATTGCGTTTATTTTTCCCGATGCCTTCACCCCAGGGATAGGTTCTTCCGTGGGTGCAAATTATTTTCCTGTCCCCATTATTTTTTTATTTTTATTTCGATATTCGAATTTCGGATTTTCTTAAGGCAAAAGTATTGAAGGGCCGCCGGGGGCATCAGTCGAGACGCCCGTCTTTTTTCTTATCACCCCAGGGCGGCAGTTTGAACTGTTCGGGTTTTAATTTAAGCACCTGCCGCAGGTAGCCTTCGGGATAACCCTTCGCCCGCGGCCGCCCCTTTTCGTCTTTTACATACCCGTCATTGTATTTTGTTAACAGGTGCTCGCCCAACTCGATCCAGCGTTTAACCACCCGTTCCCCCTGGGAGACGGAGTAGTTGGTCAGGAACTGCACCAACAATGCCTTATCGCCTTGATGTAGTTCTAAGGCAGCTTTTTCTATGACCGGCTGGATGGAAATAAAATAGCCTTCCAGTTCCTGCTGGACCTTTTGAATATCCTTAATCATATCGGAGTATCTCAGGTTCGCATAATTTGCCACAAAATTGAAAACCCACCAGGCCGAATCCCAGGAGAATTTGCGGATGTCTCCCCGGGTATAGGGCGCCGGCAAGTCCCGGACGCAGCAGTAAAGGGGAACCCAGCAGGTAGTGTAGGTGTCATCCACGCCATACCAGTACACCCCGCCAATGGCATCGGGCAGCCAGGACCTGGATTGGGAAATAAAGGAAAAACCGGTCTGCTGCGTTGAGATGGGGCGTTCCCAACTGTAGGTGACGCCATCCACGTCCCATTCCAAATCCCGGTAACGAACCGGCATCCCGAAGGGACCGGCATCGATTCCTTTCGTCATGTCGTACTCTGTTCCCTCATAATGATCCCGCATTACAGCCATCATATCTTTGAGCGCCAATTTTTTGTCCGGTTTGATCCACAGGGGATAGGGTTCGGCAGTCTTGACGCCGCGATGAAAATCCGGGGAGAAATTTTTAGATGGCGCGCATCTGCGGAACATACTCCATACTCTGGCGGCGCAGGTTCTCATGGGCAAGGGTTTTGGCGGATCATAAGCGCAGCGGAAATTGAAGGGTTTTGTAGATTTGGGGTTGTAATAGCCTTTTTGCACTGCCAGGGATATCACATTTTTGGAATAGAGACAGTTTTCCGGGTCCTTTAAAGGGAGTTCTCCTATCCGGGACATGTTCGCGTGGGCACATACATAGCCGTCGGGAATGCGTAGGGCCACCCATACGGCCCCTTTTCCGCCTTTCCCGGGGCCGATCATCTCCATGATCCAGGCTTCCTGCGGGTCGGCAAGGGAGAATGATTCCCCCGAACTCCTGTACCCGTATTCATCTACCAATCCGGCCATAACTTTTACCGCTTCTCTGGCCGTTTTCGCCCGCTGCAAGGTAAGCCTCATCAATTGGAAGTAGTGAAGCAAGCCCTCCCGGTTAACCAGTTCGGGGCGGCCGCCGAAAGTTGTTTCAGCGATCGCCAATTGGTGCTCGTTCATCAAGCCGACAACCGCGTAGGTGTGGGGCACCTGTTTTACCTTGCCCATAATATTGCCGCTCCAGTCTTTGATTTCGATAAAAGAACCGGGTTTGTGATCTTCGGCGGGGGTGTACCGCAAGCGCGGGTGAAACTCACCGTCACAAGTATAGGTTATCATTACGGCTCCATCCGCCGATGCCCCTTTTGTCACTAAGAAGCTGGAACAATTATCCTGTTCCTCGGCCCCGGTTTGCGATGAAAACACTATAAACGTTAAGATTATCAAAAATGAAAGAATTTGTTTTCTCATGATTCTATAGTTTTTTTGTTTTTTTATTAAATACGAACCCAAAATTATCCAGTTCACGCAGGACCGGTCGATACAAACCGGGAAGAGTGGGAGGAATATGAGCGCCGGTAACCTCAATTTTTCCTTCCAGCACAATCCGCGCCCCGACCGCCATAGGGAGACCTACAGCCCTGGACATAGCCGAAGCGCCATAAGGGATGCCTTCGAAATGCATAGTGGCGGTTCGTCTTTCCATAGATTTACCGGGGAATTCTGCGACGGCTTCGATGTGAACAATAATCATATCTTTTTCATGGGATTTATAGGACATTTTTTTCAGCATTCGTTCCAGGAGCACATCCAGGTTTGTTCCGTTTTTTACATTGATCGGCTTTTCATCAAAGAAACCCAGCCACTTAAAGCGATGAATAAAATCCGCGTTAACATCGAGTTTTAAGTTATCCGCCACCTTTTTTTGAAGGCTGCCGTTAGACCGGGAACCTACCAGGGAAGCGGTAAATTGGCGGTAGGTAACTCCCTTGAAATTTTTTACCTCCCCGGAACGAAAGAGCCCGATTTCATTTAAACACCTCATGTTATTGCAATACCCGGAATATCTTAATATGCCCCGGTAAAAAGAGACTTCGTCATCAAGACTGAAGTGTTTCTTGTACTTTTTGCAATCTTTATTGGGATAAGTCTCAAACGTTCCTATATCTCCCACTTCAACCAACCGGAAATGTTCGAATAATTGATTTCCCGGCACTTCGATGCGTTTCCCTTTTTTGTAGAAAGCCGCTGCAGTTTGGGCAGCCACAAATACGGTACTCGGGTCCCAGGAAAACTTATAGCCCATAGGATTATTATTATGTTCGAAAGCCGGTAAACCGCAGCCATAGGTATTTAGTTCCACCACTTTCCCACCATCGTTTTTGATATCATCCAAAATCATCTGCGTACCAAAATGATCAAGTCCCGGGTCTTCCCCGATTTCATTCAGAAACAAAATTCCTTTTTCTTTTGCCTCATCTGCCAGGGCCAGCACACCGGGAGTCTCGTAAGAAGTGGTCAACATGTTTTTCCGGTTGCGGAGGCAGGACCTGGCCACATAAATATGGAAGGGTTTTGGCACCATACTAATGACAATATCCCCTTCATGGACAACTTTATCGAGAGCGGTCGAATCTTCCACCGACAATTCAACCGCTTTTCCCATCGGTCTTTTTCCGATTATTTTTTGTGCTTTAGATACGATACGGTCCGCCAGAATCACCTGGTAATTGCAATTATCCATCAAGTAATCTGCGATAGGTCCTGTCATCATACCGGCGCCGATAATGGTAATTTTTTTCATTTTAGCTCATAT
>JAGLQA010000547.1 GCA_023137075.1 Candidatus Aminicenantota bacterium | reverse complement strand
ACAACCTGGCAAGACTTGACCCCAACAAACCTTTGAGAATCAAAATGTTATTCAATCCGGTGGATATGCAAATCCCAGGTTTCCTTTTCAAGGTTGTCTATTATTTGAAAGAGTTGGCCGTCATAAATAGATAATGTGGGAAGGTCAATCGGTCCTTCTTTTATTAGTGGAATAAAAAGTCGCTTCAGAAATTTACCTTTCATATCATATACCAGGCACTCAGTTTTGTCTTTTTTGCGAAGATAAGTGATAATATAAATTTTTTTACCGGATGTCCGGCAGGTACAAATGGCCGGGTAGTATTCGGGAAATTCGGTACGTTTTTTTCTATATTCAAAATTCGCTCCAGAGCCTAGCTGTTGGCGCCAAGAATCGAGCACCGCCTGCCGGTCTTCCTTTGTAAAGGGAATTTTTACGTCATCGCGTCTTATCGAGTGTATCTTATTGCCCTCCTTATCTAAGATGTCGATGGCAAAATCCGTAGAATAATGGGCAAAAACGATCTTATCGTCAACCACGTCGTAAAAAAATTGCTCGAGAAGCTTATTCTTATCCCTTTGAAGGATCCATTTCGCCCGGTGAAATTCTTTGATCGCTTTTAATTCCGAATCGAATACAACGTAGGTGAGAAAAAAAACCCTATGTGTCAATTTAGTCTTGAAACCGATGAAACATTCTCCTTGCCCAATCGGCATGATATTGCTTCCCCTTGATTTTTCCTTAATCTCTTTTATCAGTTTCCCGGAATGGCTGAAGAGTGATATCTTATCCCCGCTACTAATCCAAAGACCATCATGATGAATATAAAAGAACGGGGAATGCTTGAATTCACCCGGGCCTTCTCCTTTCCGGCCGATGGTTTTTTTTAATGAGAAATCTTTAAGGGAGAATATTTTGACTGCGTAACCATCTGAGATATAAATCTGTTCATGATATACAATTAGCCAACCACCGGGCTTGGCGAGATCATTTAAGATGACCACTTTCCCGGCAGCAGGCAGCGGTCCGGTAGTTGTAACTGTTGAAGCCCTAGCTCCTAACTTTTGTCTCATTGCCCCCAGGTTTCCCGAGCAAATAATTGAAAAGACAACAACAGCCATAATAAGCTTTTGGAAAATCTGTTTAACCTTCCTTTTTTTCATTTTATTACCTCCCTATAATTATATTATAATATAAGGAAAATTCCTATTCCTGGAATTCCTGGGGTCAAGTCTTGCATTGCAATATTAAAGCTTAGAAAATGTGTTAATGCAAGACTTGACCCCATATTTATATTTCATTTTGCGGTTTGCTTTCTTTTACTGTTTTTGTTATAATTTTTTCCGGGAATTTCCATTAGATTAGTGGTTTCTTTTTGAATTGCAGATGATTAAATTTGAGAGTGTTTCCAAAAATTATGGACAGGTAAAAGCCCTTTGCGGCATCGATTTAAGCATCCGGGCGGGGCAAACCACGGTTCTCATCGGTCCCAGCGGTTGTGGAAAATCGACCCTGCTTCGCCTAATAATCGGGCTCATACGGCCGGACACCGGCTCCATTGCCATCGATGGGATACTTGTATCCTCGGAGATTCTCCTGAAACTCAGGCGGAGAATGGGCTATGTCATCCAGGAAGGCGGTTTGTTCCCTCACCTTAGCGCACAAAAAAACGTCACACTCATGGCCCAGTATCTAAAGCTGGAAAAAGAACAGATCCGCAATCGATTAAAAAACCTGGTGGAATTGACCCGGTTCCCGCAAGACAGATTGGCCTGTTATCCCGGCGAACTTTCAGGCGGCCAACGGCAGCGGGTAAGTTTAATGCGGGCGTTGATGCTTGATCCCGATGTGCTCCTGTTTGACGAACCCCTGGCCGCCCTTGACCCGATGATACGTTCCGAATTACAGGCGGATCTAAAAAGAATTTTTAAAACCTTGAAAAAAACGGTTATTCTTGTTACTCACGACCTGGGTGAGGCCGGTTATTTCGGCGATCGCATCGTTCTTTTAAAAGAGGGCCGGATCGTACAGGCCGGCACATTGAAAGACCTGGTCCGGTCTCCGGCGGATGCCTTTGTAACCCGTTTTATCAATGCCCAGCGGAGCCCGCTGGAAAAAATTTTAGAAAGCGGCGCCTCCGGGAACAGTATGGGTGCAGTCTGATGTCGTTAATTCTCTCAACCAACTTTTTCAGAAGATTTATTAATAAAATCATTTCTTCACTCATCGCTGCGCAAATTTTGCTGTTCCTTTTCCTTCCGCTGCCTTTAAACTCCGCCTCAAAAGTAATCATCGGATCAAAAAAATTTACCGAATCGGTCATATTAGGAGAAATTATTTTTCACCTAACTGCCAACGCGGGCGGGCGCCCGGTCCACCGCCGGGAATTAGGCGGCACACGCATTCTCTGGAATGCTTTGTTAAAAGGCGATATCGATGTGTATCCGGAATATACCGGTACAATCAGCGAAGAGATTCTTGCCGGTGAGAATATCCACGGTACTGAGGCGCTCCGTAAAGCTTTAAAAAAAAAGGGTGTCCTTTTGACACGCCCCCTTGGGTTCAACAACACCTACATAATCGGCATGAAAAAGGACCGGGCCGCGGAGTTGGATATAAAAAAAATATCGGATTTAGCGCGTTACCCTGACCTGAGATTCGGTTTCAGTAATGAATTTATGGATCGCGGAGACGGCTGGCCCAGCCTGAGAAATCGCTACAACCTTCCCCAAAAAAAAGTTCGCGGCCTGGATCATGACATCGCTTACCGCGGCCTGGAAAGCGGAAGCATCGATGCCATCGATCTCTATTCGACGGATGCTGAAATCCGCTATTATGGGCTGCGGCGATTAGAGGATGATTTGAATTACTTTCCCGAATATGAAGCCCTTATCCTGTATCGCCAGGATCTGAAGGAACGTTCCCCCCGGGTTGTCGCTCATTTTTCCCGTCTTGAAGGAGCCATTACCGAGGAGCAAATGATCCGTATGAATGCGCGGTCAAAATTGGATAGAATCCCGGGAAGCCGGGTCGCCGCCGAATTTGTAAGCAAGGCATTTTCTATTTCCGTAAAAACGAACCGGGAAGCTGTGTTTGACCGTTTTTTGCGACATACGCGGGAGCATCTTTTGTTGGTTTTTTTCTCCCTGATCGCCGCCATTTTCGTATCGCTGCCCCTTGGAATTGCCGCGGCCCGAAACGCGCGGGCCGGCCATATCATACTGGGCATTGTCGGCATCATCCAGACCATTCCTTCCTTAGCGCTGCTTGTCTTCATGATTCCCTTACTCGGTATAGGTGGTCCACCGGCACTGATGGCCTTATTTCTTTACAGCCTCCTGCCTATCGTGCGAAATACCTATGCCGGCCTCCATAACATCCCGGTTCCTATCCGTGAATCCGCCCAGGCAATCGGGTTACCGGCACGAGCGCGGTTATTTCTTATCGAATTACCACTTGCCGCCCGGACGATATTGGCAGGAATAAAAACCTCAGCCGTCATCAATGTCGGGACTGCCACCTTAGGCGCCCTCATTGGAGCGGGCGGCTACGGTCAACCGATTTTAACCGGAATTCGCTTAGATGATACCGGGCTTATTCTGCAAGGCGCAGTTCCGTCCGCGCTCCTGGCGTTGCTGGTCCAGTTTATCTTTGAC
>JAGLQA010000546.1 GCA_023137075.1 Candidatus Aminicenantota bacterium | reverse complement strand
CATCAATTAACGGTTTCCGGGATTTTACTAAAATTGAAAAGCAGTGATAAACCGTGATAAGTGTGCCCGAACGTGGCAAAATAACAGAAATCCATTTTAAGGTATTGCGCATCAGAAAAGCTTTTTTCAAGAGCCGGATATGGATGCTTATGTAAATCTAACCGAAATGGTCATGGTTAATTAATCTTTTTCCTTGCATATTCAAGGTTCCCCATTATTCTTTTTGTGTTCGGGTGGTCTTTTCCTAAGAAAGTCTCAAAAAGTTCTAATGCCTTCTCACCACAGTCAATAGCCTTGTTATAATTTCCTAAGCTAAGCAAAGCTCCGCCCAAGTTGTTCCAGTCTCTTGCTACCGAAGGATGTCCTGGCCCATAGGTATTTATATCGGATGCCAGGGATTTGTCGTAAAATTTAATAGCCTTCTCATATTCGCCCAGATCAGAATAGGCGCTTCCCAGGTTGTTCCAGTTTGTTGCCACAACAGGATGATCGCTGCCATAGTTTTTGAGGTTTGACTCAAGAGCATTTTCAAAGTAATCAATTGCCTTTTCATATTGGCGCAGCGACAACCATGCGAGGCCTATGTTGTTCCATGTAGAAGCTACAAGTGGATGCTCTTCCCCTAATTTTACGATATTTATTGTATTGGCTTTCTCAAAATGTTCTATTGCCTTCTCATATTCGCCCAGTTCATAAAAGGCCCCGCCCAGATTGTTCCATGTAGAAGCTACAAGTGGGTGCTCTTCCCCTAAGTGTATGATATTTATTGCATTGGCTTTCTCAAAATGTTCTTTTGCCTTCTCATATTGGCCCAGCTCATAAGAGGCAAGGCCAAGATTGTTAAATAAAGTGGCAACGGCAGCGTCATTTTTTCCAGTAATTTTCGTAAAGATAGTTAGGGCTTTATCCAAATATTCTATCGCATTCTCATGTTGGCCTATCGCCTGCAATGATAAGCCCAGGTTGTTACAGTCTCTTGCTACAGAAGGATGCTCCGGGCCATAAGTTTTGAGATCCGATGATAGCGCTTTTTCATGGTATTCTATCGCCCTCTTATATTGGCCTAATGAATGGTAGACATTACCAGCTTCGTTTATGTACAATGTGTTATCCGGATCGAGGCTCTCTGCTTCCAAGAAATGGGCTAAAGCTCCCTTAAAGTCGAGTTCCAGGAAAGCGATCACACCCAGGTTATAGGAAGTAAGGGCAGATTCTTTGTTTTCTTTTTTCTTAATATCCAAAAAAAGTTCTTTTGTTTTAGAATAATTCCCCTCTCTAAAAGCTTTTAAAGCTTCATCCATGGTTTTTTTATCCCCGGCTTTCAGGTTTCTTAAGGTTTCTTCTAAAGATGCAAACTTTTTTTCAATTTCCTCGTTGATTTTCTGATCTGCTAACTCCCTGATTGGTCTGCCCAGTTCTTCTCTTGCTATTTCTTCTGCTTTTTTCTTCCATTCACGTAAAAGATCTGCAGTGTAGTAGAGTTTATCCTTATCGATCTTTTCGTGACAGTTAGAACATAGCCAGATTGCATTGTTTATGCTTTTCCTTTCCTCAGGGTTGAGATTGTGGCCATATCTCGGCCCTCCTTCTGAGGCGGCTGTGATATGCGCTGCTTTACCGACTCTTGTTGCTTTTGTATCTATCGAGTTAGGCCCGGAGGTGGGCGCTCTGCACTCCGGATTAGAGCATCTATGCGCAACTCTCTCCTGAAGAATTCTTATAGTAGTTTTGCTGAAATTATCTCTTTCATTTGCCATTAAATGGATTATACCCGGAGGGAAAATAAAAAACAATAAATATATCCGTTTACTTTTCAAAACAAATAAAGAAAATCAACTTTAAGCTAATAGTGAGAGTATCGGGTAAGATGTTACGAAGCGATTAAGTAAATTAAAAGTTCCCCCGTCGCAGCAGCCAGGGGAATTAAATATTCCATGAAGAATAAACACACGGTATTATTATCCTGAACAGTGACCGGCTGCCTGATCAGATAGCCAGAAGCCGGAGATGGGAGGTTATATTTCCACTAAGCAAGGTGGCTTTGCCCAGTGCCACCTGATAAGCATTGCCTGTATCTGACCTGATGAATAATCAATATTTACATTGGATTGCTCTGTCACTTGGTCAACGATGATTCGGTATGATCAATAACCGGCTTATTGATATTAAAATCGAAAAAAATCTTGATAAAACTTGATTTTTAAAAAAAAATGGTGTAGAGTGGAGAAGGTAGCCCTGCGCGAACAGGACTACTTTGAATTTAAGGAATTCAACAAATCGGTTGCCAAGCTCTTTAAGGTCAAAAGTCTTTTTACTGACAGCCGAAGAAGCTGTCAGTTTGAGATATAGAATTTTTATTTTCATTTTTTACTCCTATCTGACATTGTAACACTGGTTTTCAATAAATTTAAATTTTTTTGAAAACTTTTAAATTTTTTTTCCAGGGATCCCGGTGTCGATAAACGGATAGATGGTAAGATAAAATTTTCACCAGTAGTGCCAGTGTAGGGATAAGTCCGATACGTTGGATTGTTAATCAAATCTCCCGTCCGCTACGCCCTGGGGCGGAAATGTTAATTTTAGTTTTTTTTTGATATTTACGTCGCATTATTTGAGATCATTGTGTAATCCAAATGAATTACAATTGATTACCATTATCTAAATCAGATCTTGTCTGTCTTGTCCCTTTTGGTTCCTCAAATAATTCTGGTTTTATATTTTTCAACTTCTTTACCAAATCAAGACTTAAACCTTTTATTTTATAAAGCGTTTTTGCTGCCAGGAGTTGTTCATATTTTAAACCTTTAGATTGATAGAGATTGGCTTTCGAAAGGTCGACCTCAATTAATATGGCTTCCCTGAGGTTAGCTTCCCTGAGATCGGCTCTACTGAAGTTGGCTCTCGTTAGGTTTGCTTTCCATGTTATTCCAACCTTTATTATTTC
>JAGLQA010000545.1 GCA_023137075.1 Candidatus Aminicenantota bacterium | reverse complement strand
AAGTAAGAATTCTTCCTGAATGCCTGGCTCTCTGTACTACTATCGGACAAAAATTTTGTTTTTTTGCGAAGAATTTTTTATGGGTTGCGGGTGCCGCCCGCCTCTATGTCCCCACATAGGATTTATGGTATGGGTTTATCCCAAGATCAATTGTTTAACGATCTCGGCAAAGAGGGGATCGGCCATCCATTTTTGCGATTCCCTGGTCCCCGGGTTCTTCACAGCCTTGAATATTTCTAAAATTATATCTGATACATCGATCCCTTCTTCATTAAATTGCTTTAGAATTATGTAAATAATATCTGAAGATATTTCTACCATAGAAGTTACCAAATATTTATATAAAAGATTGAAAATTTTTTTTGTAATAGTCTGGTAATCACTGATCTTTATATTTAGTAGTATCCAATATTTTAAAATTATTGTTAACTCTTTATTCGTTTTTCCGTCTTTGATGATTTCGACTATATTCCATACCATTAAAAAATCAAGTTTCTTGCTTTCATATTCAGGTAATTTTTTTTCCGTTAAAATCAAATCGAATGAGTCGGTAACTGTTTCAAATTTCCCTAATAATAGCAGACGGCATACAGCTTCGATCTTAGTCTCTAAAGATCTTTTTTTATCTGATAATTTCTGCATTTCCTGGTGGCTATTGAAGATAGATTTAGCAATTTCTTTAAGTTGGACGATAGTTAAAACATAAGAAGATTTATATTTTGGTGTATTTCTGATAAATAGTGAAAATGATTCATAAGCCTCATCATATTTTTTTATTTTGTAAAAGGCCAATCCTGCCCCACAATAGCCTAAAAACTTGAATTCTGGATAGATATAAAACTTCTGAGAAGTTTTAATAACTTTTTCCCATTCTTTAGCAGCCATAAATTTGACAAATTCCCGGACTATTTCAGAGATTTCTTTTTTTTCTGATTTCCTGGATTCGGCAAGCAATATATTAATATTCCTCATGAAGTTTTCATCGAGAGATAGTGCCAGGGATTTTTCGTAGAGGGCTTGGGTTTCACATAGCCTGTCGGCGTACTTTGAGGCACGCTTTTCGAGTTCCTTGCGATCAAAGATGATGGCTGCTAATTCGGCCATGCAGTAAATGTCCGATTCATCGATGCCCTTCATCCTGACCTGGTACCAGATGCGGTAAAAATAATCCCTCAGCGTGTAAAAAACCTCCTTATGCTTGATACCTTCCGCTTCAATGGGTATCTCCTTAATCCAGCCTTCCGCTTCAAGGCGCTTGAGTTGTTCACTGATGGATTTTTGCTCCTCGTTGATGTATTCGGCTATCTCTGTAGCCGTCTGGGCCGGGCTTCCGGTGGCTAAGGAATCTAATATCAATTTTTTCTGGGAAGATTCATCCCTGGTCTTGTCGAGAAAATAGGGGGTTAATTCGCTGATTTTTGTGAGTATCATCTCGGTATCGAGCCTCTCATTATCTAATAAAAGCTCGTATAAGAAGAGTATCAACCTGGGATTACCGCCGGTTAATAACCGGTATACATAGATATAATGACGGTTCGTCTCTGTCTTATCGGGTATATCCGAATCCCCTCTAAACTCCGCGATTTTTATCAAGAAATCAATAATCCCCTGGCGGTCCAGGCTGTCAAAACTTCTTAAGCGAAAAAAATGATAGAATGGTTTGCCGTAATTCTCGATCTCATCAAAAACAGCTAAGGCGGTGCCCATAATGATGAAAACATCGGGATTTTCGTTCATAAAGCCGCGCAGCAATTTGAGATCATCTTCAGGCATTTGATCCCGGAAAAGATGCTGTAAGTTCTCCAGCATCAGGATCAGTTTTTTGCCGGTTATTTCCCTGACTCCGGCAAGCAGGTTCAACAACTCTTTAGCAAGTCTGTGTCTTTTTTCTTTTTTCTGTTTTAGATTGCCGGTTATTCTTATTTTTTTTAATTCGAGGAATTTTTTTTTTACCTCTATCAACTTGTCAATGTCATCAAGGCTGTCAAATACATTCTCCAATATTTTTAATAACAACCTGTAGAGTGAGTCCACATCAAAGAGTTCTTCCGGGAAACTTAAAGGGTGCCAGTATGCGGATAAAGTTTTGTCAGCCCTGATTTTTCGATATAATAGCACTAACAGGTGAGATTTCCCCGCACCCCTGGGCCCGGTTAAAATCCAGGATTGCCTGGTCAATTTTTGATCCTTTCCCGGTTTTAGGCTCTTAAATAATTCCGCAAGGATATGTTCCCCGCAGACGAAGGTCTTTTCCAATTCTTCGTGTTTTTTTAGCCTGGGATCATATTTATTAATCGACATGATGTCTTACCTTTCCCAATCATAAGAATTTTTCCACCAATCCCTTACCATTGGTGAGATAAAACGGTAATCCTGGTTTTCTTTGACTAAGTAGCACTCATCGACCAATCTTTTCAGCAACTTATTAACCGCCTCCTTACCCGGTAATATTTTCTCTACGTAGGGATATATATCATCAAAACTCACATCAGCTAACCTCCTTTAATAGAATTGAACAGCCGGGATTAATATAACACAACATTTGCTTTGTGTCAACAATTATGTTGAGTTAACGAGATTGTTGATGTTTTTACGTCTCTACCCTATTCTAAAATCTAATCGTTTTGCAACGAACTTCTCGAAAAACGGGTACACTTAAGGGTGGGGGGGAATATGTCGAACATGTTTCTTAATACCGCACTGTAAGTGCTCATTACCTCCATGTAATGGCCTAAATCCCTTTTGTGATTAATACTGTATGAATTAGTGGTGAAGGGATTTTCGTTTATAAAAGACAGTTTTTGAATCGTTCTTTAATCTGCGGGGCGGAGTAGGGGATACGATTACATTTTCGGATAACTTCACGGGTTACATTGACCTGGATAAAATGGGGACCCAACTGTGCTAAGCTTTCGCTAAACCGGCCCGGGAGTTCGACTTCAGTTTCGACACAGCAGGAACTGCGGTAACCAGAGGCCAGGGCGATCCGGTCCAGGAAAATTTTCGAAGAGATGGTCGGCTGATTCCCGGTAGTGCCGTAGGCCTGGTTATCTAAAACGATATGAACCAGGTTTTGCGGTTTCAAAGCGCCGATCAGGGCCAGGTTGCCGAAACCCATCAACACATTTCCGTCTCCATCTAAGATAATCACCTTTCGTTCCGGCCGGGTTACCGCGATTCCCAGACCCACCGAAGCCGGCAGGCCCATAGACCCTAACAGGTAAAAATTCTCTTTCCTGTCTTTGCAGAAGAAAGATTCCCGGCTGATGGCGCCATTGGCATTGACGATTAACTCGTCCCCAACCAGGTTATCGATGATTATTTTGATGGCTTGCAGGCGGTTCATGTTAAAGCTCCTTTACCTACCAGTAGAAAATAAGGGAGTTCTTCTTTTAGTAAATATTGCCTGATCGCTTGAATATCGGGCGCTTTTTCGACCACGGCCGTTTCCTTGCAGGGTTTTCCGAAGATCGAATATTTGATCTTAAAACTCTGCAAAATCTCTTCCGTATGTTGGCCCATTACTAAATGCTCTTCCATGTCCTGATCTTGCGGTCCGCGGTAGCTGGTAAGCACTAAGACGGGCATACGGTAGATAATAGGAAGGGAGGCAAAGGCTTCTAAGGAATAGCCGATCCCGGAATTCTGCATATAGACAACCGGGAGTTTTCCGGCTAAATAAGCGCCGCAGGCCAGGCCTAAGGCGATATCTTCCCTGACTGCAGGGATATGGAAAGTGGTTTCTTTTACAGCCAGGAGATTGCACAGTGGGGTGAAGTATGAGCAGGGAACCCCGGTAAAAAAATTAAATCCCTTTTTTTCCAGTAAATCTAAAAAATCCGCTGCTTTCATATCCCATTATAGCATGACCTTTTCAAACTGTAAAACACTACATCTCAATTATCCCTTGATTGGACTTATTTAATATTCGACAGGAAATTTAAATCCCGGAAACTATTGCCTAAAGGGTATAAAATACATTAAAATAGGTGTATGAAAAAATATACCCTGAAGAAGAGCTTTGCCGCCGAGATAGGGAAATATACTATCGATTATAAGGCAGAATTGAATCAGCAGCAATTTAAAGCGGTGACCAATATCCACGGCCCGCAGTTGGTGATTGCCGGGGCCGGTTCCGGTAAAACTCGCACCCTGATTTTCCGGGTAGCTTTCTTAGTGGAAAATAACATTAACCCGGGATCGATTCTTTTGTTGACCTTTACCCGCAAATCGGCCCAGGAGATGATGCGCCGGGCCTCTTTTATTTTAGATGAGCGCTGCTCAAAAGTGGCGGGCGGTACCTTCCACTCCTTTGCCAACTATATGCTGAGAAAATACGCCCCAATGGTTCAATACCATCCGAATTTCAGCATCGTGGACAGGGGCGATGCCGAAGATATTATCAATAGCATCCGGGCGGAGTTGGCACTAAATAAGAAAGAGAGACGTTTCCCCAGGAAGACCACCATAATGAATATTATTTCCAAATCAACCAACAAGTGCATCCCTGTAGAAGATGTGTTGATCGATGATTATCCCCATTTTGAAGAAGAACTGGATGACGTTTTGAAAATCTCAAACCTCTACCGGAAATATAAACGGCAGAAACAGGTCATGGATTATGATGACCTGCTGGTAAACCTGGGGAACCTGTTAAAAGAGAATGAGCAGGTCAGGGAGAAAATCTCCGACACCTATCGTTATATAATGGTTGATGAATACCAGGATACCAACAAATTGCAGGCCGAAATCGCCGCCCTCCTGGCATGCAAACACAGCAACATTATGGTTGTAGGCGACGACTCCCAGAGCATTTACTCGTTCCGGGGGGCGAATTTCCGGAATATTATGGATTTTCCATCTATGTTCCCGGATACGACTATAACCACCTTAGAACAGAATTATAGGAGTACCCGCCCCATCCTGGAATTGACCAACGCGATTATCGAAAATGCCAGGGAGAAGTATTCAAAAAAGCTCTTTTCCGATATTGCCGGCCAGGAAAAACCCGCCTACCTGAAAACCATCGATGAAACCGAGCAGGCCGAATTTATAGGCCAGCGGGTATTGGAACTGCGCGAGGAAGGCGTACCCCTTAATAAAATTGCCGTCTTATTCCGGGCCAGTTGGCACGCCAATGAATTGGAAGTCGAATTAAAAAACAGGAATATCCCCTATGTAAAATACGGCGGTTTGAAATTTGCCGAAGCCGCCCATATTAAGGATGTACTATCATTTATGAGGGTTCTGAATAACCCTTTCGACGATATTGCCTGGTTAAGATCCCTGACGTTGCTGGAAGGGATCGGCCCCTCGTATGCGAATAAGATTGTCGCTGAAATCTTAAAAAAGAGCGAGGATTTTTCGGGATTGATTGCCCCGCAATTTGCTAAAAAAAAGTTCTTTGCCGATTTGCAGAAATTGTACAAGTTGCTTTCATCACTGAAAGATCCAACCTTGAAACCGGCGGATCAATTGGAAAAGGTTATCATCTATTATACTCCGATGTTTGAATTGTTGTACGATGACTACCGCAGGCGAACCGGTGATTTAGATTCTCTTTTGCGCATTGCCCAACGTTATAAAACCCTGGAAGAGATGTTGACCGACGTGGTGTTGGAACCGCCCGATATGTCGCAAGTGGGAGTGGAATCCACGAATAAGGATGATGAGAAACTCGTGCTCTCCACGATCCATTCGGCCAAGGGCCTGGAGTGGCATTCGGTTTTTATTATTCACTTAGTCGAAGGTTATTTCCCCTCGGCCCGTTCTGCCGAGAGAGAGGAAAACATGGAGGAAGAGCGGCGGCTTTTTTATGTGGCAGCCACCCGGGCGCAGCGGAACCTGTACTTAGTAACCCCGGAGATTGAACCCCGTTCCTGGGGGTATCATGATGATTTCTCCGGTTATATGTTTGCCGAACCCTGCCGTTTCCTGACCGAGATTGAGAATTTCAACGAATTAACCGAGCCCTGGGCTTTAGAAATCGAGAAAGAAGACCCTTTTTAAAATTACAAATTTAACGAGCGGCCACGATTTTCGCGCTGTTGGCCATCAGGCACCAGCCAAAATTGGCTAATGCATAATAGCCAAATTTGGCTATTCTCGTTGACAAAATCTCATTTTCGAGATGAGGAAGTCGTATTGCTATTACCTTCCTCTTTTCCTTTAATGGAGATATATGTTAAAATGCACTCTATTATTTTACATAGGAGCAAACAGAATGTTGTTGGAACAATTGATCGAAGGTTTGAGCGGTGAAGGTTTTGTCGGAAGAGAAGCGATTCTTGAAGAGATTTATAAGAAAATAGAGGGTAAAGCGGCGGCAGTCGTTGTGAAAGGACCCGGCGGCTCAGGCAAGACCGCCCTCTCGTGCCGGTTGGCTGCTAATCTCAACAAAAAAGGTTTCTCCTTTATCATGATCGAAGGCCAGACCCACCCGGAAATTATCTTAAAAAAAATATATGAAAAAGCGGTTAAAAAAGGGGTAAAGGGCGCCGAAAAGATCTACACTAACCGGGATGAGGAACTGCGCAAGAAAATCCTCTGGTTCGTGGAAAATTACTTAGAAAAAGAAAAGATTATGCTGATCTTTGAAGATTTTGAAACCAATCTGAACCTGGAGGATAAATTCCGGAATGAGCGTTTAAAAGAGTTCATAATGTACCTGAGAGACTCGTTGAAAGACAAAAATACCTTCCTCTTTTTTACCAGCGAAAAAGATATCCCCGGTTTCGAAGCTCTGCCTATAGGCGAATTCAGCGACGAGGAATTCAAAAAACTGCTCTACCATACCGGGGCGTTAAAACAATTGGCAGGGAAATCCCGGGAAAAATTGTTTTTCGATATGGGCAGTAATCCCCGCGTTTATAAGTTGCTGGATCAAATCGCTTCACGCGAATTCGCCGGTAAGAAATTTGAGTGGGATGCATTGAAGAACCGGGTGCCTCGTTTGACGGAACGGGTACTCCATAAGGAAAGCCCGGACGCCGATTTTAGCATGCTGCTCCTTGAAAAGATGCTGGAATACTTGAATGAGTCGCAGCGGCAATTTCTAAAGGGTCTCTCTCTATTCAATGGACCGGTCGGTAAAGAGGCCATAGAAACCTTAGGATTAAAAATAAGCGGCAAAGACCGCGGGCAATTGATCGATTTATCGTTGATAGATTTCTATGAAACGAAACATTTGTACCGGCTGCACCCTTTGACGGCCCGGTTCTTTTTAGGAAAGATGAATGAGGCGGAGCGAAAGGCCCTGAATCTAAAGGCAGCCCGGTATTTTGAGATTTCCCATGATGCCGGGGAAGAGGAAGATATCGAAAAAAAGATTGAAGCGCGCCGCCATTATTTAGAGGCCGAGGAGTGGGACCGGGCCGCAGGTTTAACCTTTGCCCTGGATTTATATTTAACGCCTAAGGGTTATGTGCAATTATCCTACGATCTATTCAAGGAGATCGAAGATTTGGATTACAGCCGGAAAAAAGGCCTGCTTGTTTTCCAGCGATTACTTTTTTTCTCGTCTCTTTTCGGTATGGTTGACCGGGTCATCTCCCTGGGTGAAAAGTTGTTAAAAATTTACGAACAGGAAAAGAACCGCCCGGGTATGGCGCAGAGCCTTGGGCAGATTGCCGGTGCCCTTGACAATAAACGGAAATACGACGACGCCCTGGAAAAATATGAAAAGTCGAGACAAATTTATGAAGAAACCGGTGATATTCGGGCAGCCGCTTTTACCTTATTAGAAATGGGAAAAATTCAACGGAAGCGGTCGAAATATGATGACGCCATGGCCCATTTTGAGAGAGCCCTGGAATTCGCAGAAAGGGGCGATGATTCCGGGGGTATTGCCGAAAGCCTGCATCAAGTCGCTCAGGTTCATGAAGCGAAAGGAGAACTTGACCGGGCATTGGAACACTATCAAAAAGCCCAGGCATTGAGGGAAAAGACAGGAGATGAAAAAGGCATGGCAGGCGAACTCCATCAAATCGGGAATATCTATTTTTTAAAAGGGAATCTAGATACTGCCTTTGACCATTATCAACAATCGCTGCAACTGGCTGAAAGGCATCGGGATCTCCGCGGGCAGGGTTACAGTTCGGGACAGTTGGGACTGATCTACCAGCGAAAAGGCCTGCAAGATGAAGCCTTAAGACAATACCGGCATTCTCTGCGGGCGTTTGAAACCTTAGACGATCAACGGGGAATTTCCGCGAGTCTGCATCAAATAGGGCGAATCTACCAGGACCAGGGTAAACTCGACGAAGCATTGGAGCACTTAAAAAAATCCTTAGAAATACGGGAGAAGAGCGCCGATATGCCGGGTATGGCCACCGGGTATGGCCAGTTTGGCTTGCTGCATTATGAAAAAGAAGAGTACAAAGATGCCCTGGAGTGTTCGCTTAAATCCTTCCTGCTTTTTTCCCGCATGGGGGCGCCGGGCGCTAAACTTGCCCAACAGAATATCCGCAAGATTGAGAAAAAACTCCCTCAGAAGGAATTTGAGTCCATGCTGAAAGAGTACAACATTATGCCCGCGGAAGAAAACCAAAGCCAGCCAGATCAAAAAATAAAGGGGAAAAAATCAGGCTGATCAGTCGTTCCACCTGAAGAATGCGAAGCCGAAGAAGAATTTATTGATCGTCGGCTGCCTGGGATTCAGATAGGTGAGTTTTTCTAAGCCGAAAAAAGGGCGAAACGTCACGTTTCGACCTATATCGATAAATAACTTTAAATCCATTCGGCGTTTTTCGCCGTTAAGGTTAAATCGAAAAGCGGAACCGGTATTATAACCTTCTTTTTTTACAAAGGAGGCTCCCAATTTAAGGTCAACCTCGAACTGATGTTTAAAATTATACCCGC
>JAGLQA010000544.1 GCA_023137075.1 Candidatus Aminicenantota bacterium | reverse complement strand
AAACCGCTCAACACCTATTACAACAGCCTGATCCGCGCCCATAATGGCGAAGAGGTGAATATCGACGATTATATCGATCCCTATATCGAAGCCGGGAAATTGCTGCAGCCTTTTACCCGGAATACGGTTTACCTTTTAAACGAATACCTCCGGCAGGGGAGAAACATATTATTCGAAGGAGCCCAGGGCATTCTTTTAGATATACACTTCGGCACCTATCCCTATGTGACCTCCTCAAATCCCTCGGTAGGAGGCATCTTTACAGGTACGGGTTTACCGCACAAGGCAGTGGAGAAAATTATCGGCATAAGCAAAGCTTACACCACCCGGGTCGGGGAAGGCCCCTTCCCATCCGAACTTGAGGGTCAACAGGCCGAATTCTTAAGAGAGAAAGGAAAAGAGTACGGCGCCACAACCGGGAGGCCCCGCCGGGTCGGTTGGTTAGACTTAGTGGCCCTAAAATATTCGCTGATGTTGAACGGGGTAGATGAAATATTTCTCACCAAGCTCGATGTGCTGGATGAGTTTGAAGAGATTAACCTGGTGACCGCTTACCAGGTGGATAACAAACAGAGCGATATTTTTGACCCTTCCATCGATTACCTTTCGGCTGTTAAACCGGTTTTAAAATCTTTTCCCGGCTGGAAAACAGGGAGCGGTAAAATCGAAAGATTTCAAGACCTCCCCTCCCGGGCAAGAGAATATATCGAATTTATCAAGGATTTTACCGGCGTACCGGTTAACATCATTTCGATCGGACCCGGTCGCCACCAGACAATCAAAAGACAATAAAGTTGATAATATCGATATGTTCGTGATATAATAAATTTTCAGGCGGCAAGAGTTTCGGTATTTTTTTTAATACAATGGATACGCAGGCAATTAAAAAAATTTTCAGCTTATACGATACGGTAGTCGACTATGAAAATCCTAAATCATTTCAAGAGGAACTCGATCGGCAATGCAGTTTAGTCCTGGCGCCGGGATGCGTATTTGCGATGGTTGCCTGGATTTTCTATATCAAGGCCGATACCCATCTATTTCCCGATTTTCCTATTATAAAATGGTTAAGGCTTGGCCTCACCGTCACCGCGGCAGCAATATTGATATTGCATTTTACGCCATTTTTTAAGAAACGTAATTATGTGCTGCTCTTTTCCCTGGCCTGTTATTTCGAACTGGCAGCGGCAATTATTGTGGGTTTGGCTGCCCCACACCCCGCCTATATGGGGGGGCTGGCCATGCTCGTCTTATTAATGCCGATCATTCCTTTAAAGAAATATCACGCCATTGCCATTTTGGGTGTGACTTTAATCGTATTTTTCACGATATGCTTCGGTTCCGGCACAGGCTTTAAGACAGGTAGAGATTTATATGGATTATTCAACCTAATTGCTGCCCTGGCAGCCTCCTTAGTCACGATCGTAGTGCTGGACGGAATCCGGAGAGTTAGTTTTGATAAGAACCGGATGGTCCAGCAAACGAACGAGAAACTGAAAGAATCTTCCAGGGAAATTTTCCGGATAAACGAGAAGTTAACAAAAACCAATGACCTTAAGAGCAAACTTCTTGGAATAGCAGCCCATGACCTGAAAAACCCCCTGCAGGTAATTATAGGGTATACCGATCTTCTTCAGGAAAAATTGCACAAAAATCAATTGGCAATGGAGAAATTGGACAGTATATACCAGTCCAGTGACAATATGATACACTTGATTTCCAGGCTTCTTAAAGCTCTCTCTATCGACAGCGGCAAATTGGTGCTCTACAAGCGTAATGTCAATATGGTACGGTTGGCGGAATCGGTTATCAAGGAGTATAAACTTCAGGCGAAAAAAAAAGGGCAGCAGGTTTACTTTCGTGCAGAGGAAGAATGTATCGTACTTGGCGATGAGTCGCACCTGAAAGAGGTTATGGATAATTTGCTGGGCAATGCCATCAAGTTTTCGCCTCCCGGCAAGTCGATATGGGTGAGTGTTAGCCGGCAGGATCTTTTAGTGGTATTTAGGGTTCGCGATGAAGGCCCCGGGTTCAGTAAGACCGATAAGGAGAAGATGTTTGCCAGGTTTCAAAAATTGAGCGCCCGGCCAACCGGGAGTGAATCATCAATAGGTCTTGGCCTGGGCATAGTTAAGGACCTGGTTGAACTGCATAAAGGGAAAGTAAAGGTGGAGAGTGAGCCCGGAGCGGGCAGTACATTTATCGTGGAAATTCCCTGTAGGTAGGAACCTTACGGGCCAGATTTGATGGAGATTCCGGAAATATGAAATTTTATTGATAAAACCATTGCATTCGTGGTATAATAAATCGAGAATAAGGATGAATACAAAGAATTTTGGCAGAAACGATTTTAATGAGTGTGAATTCGTTTTGTATTACCGGCAGTTTTTTGTGAAACCATCTATTCGCAAGGGCCCGGAGAGCGTGCACAATGCGGGATAGTTTTTAGCCGGGAGATAAATAATGTATTCAAAAGAACAAATAATAAATGAAATTAAACGGGTTGCGGGAAAGTTAGGGGTGCAGAATCTTAAAGCGAAAGATTTTGAAATAAATTCAACCATTCCTTTAAGTACGTTAAAATATTATTTAGGCTCATGGAAGCAGGCTCTCTTAGAAGCAAAATTGGATTCAAAAGATTCGGGAAGGAGCAAAGCGAAACTGGGAAAAGGCAGCGAAAATGAACTGCTCCGGGATCTAATTCGCCTGTATGATGAATACGGGGAGACCCCCACTATAGCATTAATCCAGAAAGATGGAAAATATAATGAGCGCCTTTATACATCAAAGTGGAAAAGTGTGAATGAGGCGTTTACCCTGGCAAAAAATAAGTTTCTTAAGAAAGAAAACATTGTAAAAACAGATCCCGGAGAAGAAACAAAAGTAGAATATGAAATACCGGGTCTTATGGAAGAGGACATGAGTGAAGAACGAATCGATAAGGCTCTGCTGGATCGGGATAAAACGGGTGAGATCTTAGATCGTGAAAAGACAGAAGAATTACGAAAAGGAAAGGCCCCTATCGAGGACCCGATCGATTTTAACGCTATGATAGATGAAATAGAGAAAGAGGAGAAAGAGGAGAGAGAATTGGCGGAAATCACCCAGGCAGCGGTAAAGGAAGAAAACAAAGGGGAAAAAGCCGCGGTAAAATCACAAGAAGAAGAGCACGAAGACAATGAAATGGATCCGAATGAGATAACAAAAGTGCAGGAAATTATGAGGATTCCCCTGAAGGAGAAACCGGCGGCGGAAGGGAAGGACGTAAAGAAGAAACCTACGCCTAAGAAAGACGTGGATTTCAGTGATATAGGCTTAGACGAAGTCTTGATAAAGGCAGGTGAAGATGAACCGGAAGTTGAAATAGAGAAGGCAGTAAATTTTGCGGTAGAGGATGATAACACAAAGGAAATAAAGGTAGATATAGAGAGGGAGAAAGACGATCGAGGGATAGGCCGTATACCACGGACCATTCAGCCCGGGAAGAGTAAAAAGAAAAGGAAAGAGGTCGGTGAACCGATCAATTTCCGCGGGTTGAGACATGCGCCTTTAAATGAGGATGGCGTCCTTTATCTTTTCGGGCTGATCAGTCATGAACTGGGTTTTTTAATCGAATCTATTAAGCCGGGGTTCCCTGCCGGTGAAGGCAAGAGGTGTTTCGACAAAAAAAATAATCGTTGGGAACACATGTATATCGATTTTGAATACAAAAGTTCCCAATTTAAAGAGAAGGGACACGATGAAGACGAATGCGATCTCGTTGTCTGCTGGATTCATGATTGGCAGGAGTGCCCCGTTGAAATATTGGAGATGCGTTCAACCATCAAATACTTAACCGGGCAAAAAATCGTTTAAGTAAAAACGTTGGGCTTTTAATCGGACAACACTTCTTCCTGTACCCGGAGGGATTCTTCATGGATGAATTGATACAACCGCGCGAGAAACTCTTCCGACAGGTCCTGGGATAGTCCCTGCCCCTCTTTAACCCAGCTTTTTGCAGTCTCTTCAAACCGGTCGGGCTGAAATAAGGAAATATCGTAATTCATTTTATGGAACGCTATTTTCCGGGAATTGCTCATCCGTTTTGCCAACAATTCAAGGAGTTGGTGGTCAAGATTGTCGATCTCCAACCTCAGGGTTTTTATATGTTTCCGGAAATCCTCACTCTCAGTGGAAATCTTTTTTATTTTTAATTTACTTAGCAACCGGTTATATCCTTCCGGGGTTAATTGTTGTTTCGAATCGCTTAAGGCAGAGGCAGGATCGATGTGTACTTCCAGCATCAGGCCGTCAAAAAGCAAATCCATGGCGTTTTGTGCAACACTAAAAAGAAGGTCCCTGTTGCCGCAGATGTGGCTCGGGTCACAAAACATCGGGAGCTGGGGATTCCTGTGTTTTGCTTCGAGGGGAATTCGCCAGATAGGCTGGTTGCGAAACTTACTTTTTTCATAGGTAGAAAATCCTCGGTGGATGGCGCCCAATTTTTTTATCCCCACTCGATCCAGTCGCTCCAATGCGCCGCCCCACAACTCGATATCCGGGTTAATGGGGTTCTTAACCAACACCGGCACATCTACTCCTTTCAGGGCATCAGCGACGGCCTGGACCGCGAAAGGATTCGTGGTGGTCCTGGCCCCAATCCACAGCACATCGATCCCCGCCTTCAGGCATTCCTCTACATGCTCAGGGGTGGCAACTTCGGTTGTTACTGGTACATTGATGGCGTTCCCGGCATTTTTTAACCACTTCAAGCCTTCGGAGCCGACCCCTTCGAAGGACCCGGGACGGGTGCGAGGTTTCCATATACCGGCCCGCAGCACATTGACTGCGGAACCTTTAAGGCCCAAAGCAGTCTGAAGGAGTTGTTCCTCCGATTCAGCGCTGCAAGGTCCTGCTATAAACATCACGTTTTCAAAGGGGATACCCCATTCGGAGAATCTCTTTATACTTATTTTTTTAGGCATGCTCACCTCCTATGCGTTATTGATACAAAATAGCATTTTAAACGAAATAGGTTATGATTTCAAGGTTCAGGGAATTTATTTTTGAAACCTATTAATTTTTCTTCGATTTTGGGATACAGGTCGTAATCGCAGGTAAAGGGAACACGGGGAAAGTAAAATAAGGCACCGCCCCCCAGCAGAATTCGCGGGGTACTTTTTTTAATGAAATCAACTATAGTATATGTTACAATATGATCCGGAGGTAACACCATGGAATTTCCCGCTATGCTGGAACGATTTTTTAGCTATGTGAAGATCGATACGCAATCGAATGAAGAGTCGAAGAGTTATCCTTCGACGGAAAAACAGTTTAACCTGGGGAATAAATTACAGGCGGAATTGAAAGAATTGGGCCTGGACGATGCGGTGGTCAACAAATGGGGCTATGTGCTGGCGACTTTAAAAACAAACCGGGATAAAGATGTCCCTACAATCGCGCTGATCGGTCATTTAGATACCTCGCCCGATGTTTCGGGGGAAAACGTCAATCCCCGCATTCACCATAACTATGATGGGGAAGATATCGTGCTGTCGCAAGATAGCAAATATATTATCAAGGTCGCGGATAATCCCTACCTGAAAGAAAAAAAAGGTAAAACTATAATCACCGGCGACGGGTCCACCTTGTTAGGTGCCGATGATAAAGCCGGTATTACCGAAATTATGAGTGCCCTGGAGTTTTTGATAAAAAATCCCGATGTTCCCAGGCCCACTATCCGGGTGCTCTTTACCCCGGATGAAGAAGTGGGGCGTGGGACAGAGCACATAACAGTAGAAGAAATCAAGGCGGATTACGGCTATACGGTAGACGGCGAAAAACTCGGGGCGATCGAGGATGAGACCTTCTGTGCCGATACGGTTGAAATTAAAGTGACCGGTGTGAATGTACATCCGGGTTACGCAAAAAATAAATTGGTCAATTCTATCAAAATAGCCGTCGAAATAATCGAGCAATTTCCCAAAGACAGGATGTCACCGGAAACAACGGAAAAGCGAGAGGGATACATTCACCCTTATAACCTTTCAGGCGGCAGTGAAGAGACCAACATCAAGGTGTTGATCCGGGATTTTGGAGAGAAAGGGCTGAAGGAAAAAGAGGAATTTATCAAGAATATTATTGAATTAACAGCCAAAAAATATGGGAGAGCAAGAATAGAATTCAAGGTTATCGAATCCTACCGCAACATGAAATTAGAGCTCGACAAATACCCGGAAGTTATTGAAAAAGCAGTGAAAGCCATTGCAATGTCGGGAATCAAGCCCAAAAAAAACATCATTCGCGGTGGAACCGACGGCGCCCGTTTGAGTTTTATGGGGCTGCCCACGCCCAACCTGTTTACCGGTGGCTCAAATTTTCATTCCCGGATGGAATGGATAGCTCTCGAGGATATGCAAAAGGCTGCAGAGGTGATTGTCAACCTGATGAAACTCTGGGCCGGATAAAAACCTTTATTTTGAAGCGCGTTGATAAAAGGCAAGAGTATCGTCCCGCAATTTCTTCAGCGAAGGCCGGTGGATATACATCATGTGCCCGGATTCATAATATTTGAACACGATGTTTTTAGCCAGGGACGGCGCTAAACCTAAGTGGCTGATGGTATACTCGGCGGCAAAATAGGGGGTGGCCAGGTCATAATACCCGCA
>JAGLQA010000543.1 GCA_023137075.1 Candidatus Aminicenantota bacterium | reverse complement strand
AAGTTTTTAATAATATATTCATCTTGATCTTTATTGTTTTTGCAGGCTGTAGCCGGAATTCAATTTTCCATATTCCCCAAAACGCTCCCCCACGCATAGGGGCTCAGGGGAAACCCGACACGCCTGTTGGTATGGTTTTTAAATTTTCCTGAAAGAATAAACATCTTAGAAATCAAAATTAGAATTGCTTACTATATGCTTCCGGTTTGGTAAGTTGGGTTTGTTCTGGTATAATAGCTCATGGATAATAGGAACAAAACGATTGTTATTGATAGGTTTCTCAGGGTAATCGACTACCTGAAACACAAACTAAAAACATGGGAGTACAAATAGCTGTCTATGCCGGTTGATCTCGAATTCATTGCCAAACAATTCCGGGTTTACGGAGATTTTGTAAGCGCCAGGCCTTACCGCAGCGGCCATATCAACGATACCTACTTAGTGGTTTTAAACCAGGGTGGGCTCCCGGTCTCTTATATTTTTCAACGTATCAACCACCATGTTTTTAAAAGACCACCTGAATTAATGGACAATATCACCCGTGTTACCGGGCATATCCGCGCAAAATTAGAATCAGCGGGTGTGGAAGATCCCTTCCGCCGCGTACTGACGGTAATTCCCACCAGGGAACAACTCAGTTATTGTAAAGACAAAGGAGGAAACTATTGGAGGGCCTATGTTTTTATCACCGGCGCGCACACCTACGATACCCCAATCTCAAATGAACAGGCTTTCCAGGTGGCTTATGCCTTCGGTAAATTCCAGGAAATGATGGTGGGTCTGCCGGGTCCCCCGCTGCACGAAACGATCCCGGATTTTCACAACGCGCCGGTTCGATTCGAGGAATTCCGGCATTCCTTAAAAAGCGACCGCTACGGCAGGGCAAAGCTGGCCGGACCGGAAATCGACTTCCTGACGGAACATGCCGGTCTGTTTGATGTGCTGCCCGGTTTGGTTAAGAAAGGGAAAATCCCGGTGCGTATCACCCACAATGATACCAAGGTCAATAATGTTATGCTGGATGACGAAACGGGTGAAGGCATTTGTGTTATCGACTTAGATACGGTAATGCCCGGTCTTACCCTTTACGATTTCGGTGACCTGGCCCGCACCACCTTATGTGATGCCGCTGAAGACGAACGCGATCTTCGTAAAGTGGAGATCAACCTTTCCCGGTTTGAAGCCATATTGAAGGGTTACCTTTCCGCTGCCGGTGGGTTCTTAAACAAAACCGAAGTCAGTCACCTGCCGACCGGGGCGAAAATGATGACCCTGTTGATCGGGATGCGTTTCCTGATCGATTTTCTTGATGGAGATCATTATTTCAAGATTCAGCGTGAGATGCATAATTTAGACCGCTGCCGGGTGCAGTTCAAGCTGGTCCGCTCGATGATCGAGCAGGAAACTGAGTGGTCGCGTAAACAAAGATGACGCAGTGCGTCTATCCTAATTTGCTATCTTATTTTATAGCAAATTCCCTAATTTTCCATCTTAATTTGTGGAAAAATGGATTCCGGCTACATCCTGCAAAAATCATGTAAATCGAAAGAAATATATCATCAAAACTTTCAAAATTAGAATTGCTGCGGTTAAAATAATCGCTGTTGATAATTTTCCCATATTCATGTTATAATAAATTTATGATCGGTCTTAAAAGGAGGCGCCGGCCCAGGGATATCTATGGGTATCTTTTGCTACCCGTTTTCCTCAAGGGGGTATTTCATGAAATTGGCTGAGATATTCGTTTTTGTCGGACTCATCTACATGGTTTGTACCTACAGCATCGATTTACTCTTTTCCTTAGTAGGACTGGCGGCCATCAAACGGCGTATGCGCAAAAATAAACGCAGAGATTATCCGGACGAGGTTTATCCGTCCCTGAATATCATTGTCCCCTGTTACAATGAAGAAAAAGCCGTTTCGCGAACCATAAAAGCGCTCAAAGAGGTCGATTATCCGAACCTGACCATAACCATCGTCAATGACGGCAGCAGCGATCATACCTTTGACATTATCAGCCGGGAATTGCAATTGGAACCCTGTTTCGTAAACGCCAACGCCGCTATCCCCACCGAAGAGATCAAAGAGACCTATGCCTCATCCTGCAATACCTTTATCGTGATCGATAAAACAAATGGGGGTAAGGCCGACAGCCTGAATGCCGGGATCAACCTGTCGAATTCCCACCTGGTTTGCTGCGTCGATGCCGATACCATCATAAAAAAAGACGCCTTGAAAGAAATCGTTAAACCCTTTATCTACGATGAGAGAGTGGTGGCGGCCGGCGGCAATGTGCGCATCCGAAACGATTCTCACAGCCTGACAGATTTTCCCTACCGGCTCAGGAGTCCGAGAAAAATGATAACCACTTTCCAGGTAATCGAATACATCCGTTCGATCAATGTGGCCCGCAATGCCTTAGCGCTGATGAACGGAAACCTTATCATCTCCGGGGCCTTCGGGGTTTTTAAAACCGGTGTTTTAAGAGAAATCGGCGGTTATGAAAAATTCAGCAAAGGTGAAGATTTTGAGCTAATTACCCGGATTCATTTCCACATGCTGAAGAAGAAAAAACCCTACAAAATCCCCCAGGTTTACTCGGCCGACTCTTTTACAGATGCCCCGGAACGATACCGGGAATTAAAATCCCAGAGGAAAAGATGGCAGATCGGCCTGGTGAGTACTATACGTGCCCATTTTTTCAAGTTTTTCCGCTTTCCCTTTAAAGCCATTACCTTTTTTTCCCTGCCCTATTTTATTATTTTTGAGATTATTTCGCCTTTTGTACAGATTCTTACTTATTTCCTGATCCCGGCTCTCTGGATAGCAAAGGTGATCGATATTCGCTATCTTATCTTGTTAGCGATTACCCTTGCCTACAGTTGCCTGATCAATCTTTTGTTTCTAATCATCGACTTTTCTCTCAGCTCCTATTACCGGTTCAGCGACAAGTTTGATTTGATCCTTACTTCATTCGCGGAACCCTTCTTTTATCATCAAATAAACTGTTATTGGAAGGTGTTGGGCACCATCGATTCCGTGAAGAATGTGTTTGTAAAGGCCGCCTGGACCCCGCCGCGAAATGTGAAAGATTTCCAAAGCGTAATGGCCGGCAGCAGCGATCCGCTGCTAACCCCGGGTGCCAAAAAGGGGATGCAATATGCGTCGGATTACAAAAGTTATTACAAAGAGCGAATCATCATTTTAGCTTTAGCCGGCTCTTTCACTGTAGCCGATATAGAGGATTTTGAGAAAATCATCGATTATTATAGGAGCAAAAAGAGAAAAAAATTCATTATTGAGATGAAAAAACTGCGGAATATGTCCTCCGAAGCACTGGCTGCCATTTTGAAACATGCAAAAGAACTTAAAAGAAAAAAGGGGGGCATCGTGGTCATTAACCCCAACGACAAGATCGAGGATGAGCTGAAAATCTCGAATGCCGTTAAAGAGATAAAAATATTTAAAAGTTACAGCGATGCCAGAAAGGAGTTACTGTATGGGTAAAAGAATTTATTTTCACCTGATTTTACTAACCTGGATAACGGTTTTTTCCGGTCATTTGCTTATCCCGGCGGAACAAGTTGAAATGTCTCAGGGTGAGGCGTCCTATATGCACTATGAAAGGAACCTGGACTGGATGTTGTCCATGCTGCGGCCGGTGAAGGTAAATAACCGGGATTTCATGCTTATGCAAAGCTACGAGGATCTTAACGACCGCTGCTGGATCTACGACCAGGCATTGGCCGTTTTTACACTGACCGCGGCAAAGGAGACGGAGAAGGCCAAAAAAATCTTAGACACTCTGGCGTATATCCGGAATAAGGACGGCAGTTTTTATTTTTCCTACCTGACCTCGACCCTCGAACCCACTTCGGAGAAAACCTATACCGGGGCCATTGCCTGGGTGGCCATGGCGGTTAATTTTTACAGGAAGATGACCGGTGACCGGTCATACCGGCTTCTATTGGAAACCACACTTAAGTGGTTGGCCGCGCAGCAGGTGACGGACAAAAAGGATCCCCGTTTCGGCGGGCTGTCTTTAGGTGTCAGGAACGATGCCTTTTCCATGGAACACAACTTAGACTGTTATTCCGCTTTCCGTTACTCCGGGATCAAGCTCTTTAAAAAAAAAGCAAAACGGATCAAAAAATTTATTTTTCGTAATTTGTACCGGAAAGAACAGGCAAGATTTTTGACAGGTTACAAAGATGACTCCAAATACTTAGATTGTCAAAGTTGGGCGGTTCTTTCTTTCGGGAAAAAATACGCCCCTGTACTCGGTTTCGCAGAG
>JAGLQA010000542.1 GCA_023137075.1 Candidatus Aminicenantota bacterium | reverse complement strand
AAAATATTGAGAGGGTGTCAAGTCCCCCAGCAATTCTCCATCAATTTCGCACATCCCCTTTAAAAGGTATTAATCAGCGTGAAATGGAAAAATCGTTTACAAGTTTTAGTTATTAGCTTGCCTGCGGCAAGGGTGCGTTTTCTTAAGGCATTGGGGCAGTTCCGGTTATTCGTATAAAGTGAGAAATAAAAGTGGGAGGGGAGTTTTATAAGCTCCCCGGAACGTATAACCGTCACAGCCCAACCGGTCATCCCTGGCAATGAATTGAGGACCGTTGTCCGCTATGATACGCGGCGATACTCCCGGAAATTTCTCTCTTGCCCTCTGGATGATCGTCTCTACATCTCGCTCCTGCATCGCTTCGCGAATCTCTCAATGAATGATATAAACGTAAGCGCAAAATAAACCACATCTTCCCCTAATCCCCTGTGTCAAATTCGTAGAGGATGTTTTTAATCTTCTGCCTATGAAAATTTAAAAAAAAGATATGACAAAAAAAATTTTATATAACATAATATGAATGCAGGCGTTACTTTAAAGTGCTTGCGATCATTTTTAGAATTTAAAATGTTTATAATAACTGTTTTTGAAAGTTTTACCTTTAAACTTTTGAATAAGATTAATAAATAAGGGAGGTTGTAAAATGGAAAGAGGGAAGGTTAAACAGATTTTCCAGCAATTTTTAATTGCTGTTGTTGTCTTTTCACTTATTTGTCCTGGGAGTTTGTGGGCAAAGAAAAAAGGCTCCTATATGGCACTTACAAAGTTGGGTGGTGAGGTTATCGAGGGTGAGTTACTGAGAGTTAAGGAAAACTCTTTACTATTAAAAACATCAACCAACGGAGTTACAATCGATATTAATGAAGTTGACAAAATTTGGATTACGAAGAAATCAAAGGTTGGGAAAGGAGCGTTAATAGGTGCTCTGGTTTTAGGGATTCCGGCTTTTGCTCTTGGGTTGTTGCTAGGCTTTATCGGAGCGGGTCTTGAAGAGAGCGGTGCGATGGCCGATGGGATCTTAATTGGATGCGCCGGAACAGGAGCTGGACTTCTTTTCGGAACATTCGCGGGCGGAGTGGCCTCAAGAGGTTACAAAACGTACCAGTTAAAAGGAAAATCACCGGATGAGATTAAATATATTTTGTGGAAACTTAGGAAGAGAGCTCGGTTTAAGGACTAAATTCAGTACTAAAATGCAGTATGTAATTTTATATAAAGGAGGTTTTAAAATGAACAAAAAATGTGTTTCATTATTTACTTTAATCGTTTTTTCTGTTTTTACTTTTTCTTGTATTACAAGAAGAACAATGCAAATAGAAAGATTTGAGGAAATTTCGCCTAAAAAAACACAAAGACTCAAAGTCGTACGAGTGGTTAAGACCAATGGAGAAGTCATTACATTTATCAAAGGCAAAAAGAACCAGGGCAAGATTGTTAATAATAGTATTATTGGAGGGATATGGGTAAAAGTTAAAGGGGGAAAAGTAGCAGTAAAGGATAAAATAATATTTTATAAATCATATGAAAAAATAAAGGTGGTTACAATCCCTTTTTCAGAAATCAAACTGGTAAGGTATAAAAGATTCAGCCTGGTTAAAACTTTAAGTTTAGCGGTTGTTGTTGGGGTCATCATTAAGAATGTCATATCACTTTTAAGATATTGGGACGATTTAGATTAATGAATTTTAAGCGTAAGCGCACATAAATGTACCTAAAAACCAATGGTACACTATCAAATTTTTTATTTCAAGTCTATTTTTAAAATATTCATAGGTAATAAATTAAACACATCCTGGGAAGTCTTTGCATAGGGGAACTTCTCGAATAGATATTTAAGGTATTTAGATGGTTCCAGGCCATTGGCCTTGGCCGTCTCAATAAGGCTGTAAAATGAAGCACTGGCCCTGGCGCCTTCAGGAGTTACAGAAAATAACCAGTTCTTGCGTCCGATTACGAATGGCCGTATGGCATTCTCAATCAGGTTATTGCAAACTATTTGCCTGTCCCCTTTGCGACTAAAATCGGGCGATGAATTCCAGA
>JAGLQA010000541.1 GCA_023137075.1 Candidatus Aminicenantota bacterium | reverse complement strand
AATTACACATCGACCGAATCGAGTAAGCCCAAAATTGCCGGTCACCTGCTCTTAGCCCGGCGAAATAATATGTTGCCCAGGGCTTTAAAGAAATAAACAAGGTCGGTTTTGCAGCGATGTTCTTTGCACTTTTGCAAATAATTTCGCTCCGACTGCCATACTTCTTCCATGGATTCCGGCATATCGGCATAATAAGGGGGGACCAAACCCGGTTTGCAGCGGGTCCTCTCTTTTTTCAAATCTTCGGGATAGGTATTAAAGAAGGTTTCGCTTAAGGGCCTCACGCCGACCAGCTTGATGTCGCCTTTCAACCAGTTGATCCACATGGGAATTTCATCGATCCAAAACTTCCTGAAAAACCGGCCCCAGGTGGTGACGCGAAAATCGCCCTTAATCTTCCCCTTTTCATCCAGGTTGTATTTATTGTAAACATATTGGTGGATATATTCCGAATAAGGATGCATGGTGCGTATTTTATAAATATAGATGATTTTCCCCAGGTAACCGACCCGCTTTTGTTTGAACAGGAGCCCGTAAGAGGGGTTGGGATCATCCCGGGGTTCCTTTATCTTGCGCACAATAAAATAGACAAAATTATCTACGTTTTCTAAGGATAGGATTTCAAAACCGCAGAAATAGAGCCTGCCCATAGCCTCTGCCATTGAAAATACCCGGTTCCGTCCTTTAGTGACCGCAAAGTAGATTTTCTTTAAGAGAGGAAACTTCGGAAATACCCGGCGCCAGGTAAAATCGAAGAAGTATAGAATATTGGCCAACAACCGGGGATAGTTTTTCGAGAAATAGATGCGGCGTTTCTCGCAGGGTTCGAATTTACTGATAAAGACCCCGCCTTTTTTGATTTTTCGGTTTACCTCGATCAAATACCGGCTCACCCGGCGGTAATCGTTCATGGTATGGAGATTCATGAAAAAATCCAGGGATTTATCGGGAAGCACTTCCACGTTATAGGGATTGCCGGTATCGATTACTTCTGCTTTTAAAATATCGACTGTGTCTAAATCAACCACGAGATCGATGAATTTGAATACCCGGGGAAGCCCTTTCAAGTATATCGTTTTCAGCTTTTCACGGATGAGTGAAGTGGCGAATTTTTTCTTTGATATGGAGATTTTTTTTACATCGTCCCGCTCTTTTTCGACCACCCCTTCCACGAGTCGCTCTCCCGGCATTGACAGTATCGGCGCTTCGAATAGGCTGATTTCCGGCACATCGATTTTCCGCCTCAGGTTACGCACGTAATATAAGGATATGATCAGGATTTCAAAGAAGGCGTAACCTCCTAAAGAGCCGAAGACTAAGAGCCGGGAGAAGCCGGTCCGGAATCCAAAAACAAAAAGAGACGCAATGGAGAGTACGATGAAGTTTGATTTAACGAAGGGATAGATCATTTTTAAATAGTTTTTTTTATCGGGAATTCGGAAGCGGTGAACGACCAGGCCGGTAAAAATCCACAAGAAATAGATAAGTAGTAAAATTTCTTCGTAGTTTTCCAGCAGTCTAATAGTCCCGATCTTAAAGAAATGGACGATTAAGAAGCTGGCTGTTAGCAGGAGAAATTCAAGAAAAAAAAAGGCGATGGAAAATTTCCAGCGGGACCGGGTCTCTTCCCGGGGAGAAAACAGCGGGAGATAGTTACCCGATAGGAAAAGAATTTCTAAGAGCAGGAAAATACCTGAAGAGCCGAACACGATGAACCGGGAGAGTTCATATAGGTTTAAACCATAAATGAGGAGGGATAACATACCGGTAAAAAAGAGGGCAGACGAGAAGAAGGGTTCCAGGCGTTTCATATAGCCCTTCCCTTCCTCGATGTTCTTCATTTTTTTTGTTAAGATACTGGAAAGTACCCAGCAGCAGAAATACAGGGGTAAAAATTTAATGAAGTTAGCTTCGATATTAAAATGGCGTCTTTTAATAAAATATGCGATAGCAAAAGATATTATAAGCAGCAGGAAATCGAGAAAAATTTTCCCCTTATTATATTTCTGCTCCTCAGGTCCCCCTAATTGATCTAATTTTGGAATAACTCTTGCCTCGTTGTTCTTTCTTTTATGCATTTACCCTCCGAATTTATTGTTATTTTCCCTGACGTTATGCCATTATCTCCGAAACCTGACAAAACATCTTTTTATTATATTTTTTAAGTTCTGACCGATCAACTCTTTCGTCCACAATAAAAAATTTC
>JAGLQA010000540.1 GCA_023137075.1 Candidatus Aminicenantota bacterium | reverse complement strand
AAATCGACTATTATGAGCTATTGAAGGTTAAGAAAGATGCGGCCATGGAGGAATTGAAAGCGTCTTTCAAAATCCTGTCCGAGAGGTATAATCCCGTCAGCCTGAACGTACCCGAAGAGATAAGCGAGAAAATCAAGTTTGTTTTTTCCGAAATAAAACAAGCATACGAAATACTGGGTAATAAGGATAGGAAAAGGGAATATGACTGGAAATGCTTTGAGAAACGCGTGGCGGACGTGACCGAAGAAGATGGGAAAAATGGCGAAGAAGCGGAAGAGTTGGATCCGGAAAACGTGCGTCAGGAAGCGAAAAAATGTTTTGCCGCAGCCGAAAGATTGTATAAAGAGCGCAAGTATCTGGAAGCAGCCGTATTACTTGAGAAAGTAGTGGAAATAGATAAATCAAATCCCTCATATTTTTTTCTTTTAGGATTGTCGCAGTCTGAAGTCCCTCTATTACGAAGAAAAGCGGAGCGAACTCTTCAAAATGTAGTTGAAATGGACCCGCGGAATGCGGAACCCTTATATGCCTTAGGACTTTTATACCGTGCCGAAGATATGCCGAAGAAGGCTGAAGTATACTTCAGGAAAGCATTGGAAGTCAATGTTGATCATACCCTGGCCGGGAAGATGCTGAATGAAATGGAAGAAAAGGACCAACCGGTAAGGAAAAAATCTTTTTTCACGATTTTCGGAAAAAAGTAAAACCCCCCATCACAACTGTTTGCTTCAATCTCAGGTGTAATTTCTCCTTATGAAATTGATAATCCTATAATTATCCCTCTTTAAGTGTAAAAATTTAGCAGCAATAAAGAAGATGGGGATGATTTCCCCATCTTCCTTATTGTTTATGTCTATTGTGCTTAATGTCTTAGTACTTAAGCCTGAAACCGAATCCGATTCGACCTGTCTTGTCGATAATATCAAACTCGTCAAACGCGACTCTTCCTTCAAGGAACAGGGACACATGGGGGAAAATTTGGACACCGGTATTCATAATAAAGTCGAACCTAGTGTCTTTAATTCCTGGAAATAGTATTAGCATGTGGTCGGGGCGTTTGGAATGAAAAATACCGGCGCCTACGCCAAAGAAGAACTTATTGGGCCAATAGGTAAAAGTTACATCAGCGAGAATCGCGGTGTTCTCATCATCGCCGGATACTACCGGGGCAACGCCTGCCAACATAATTATACCGAAACTCTTTGAAAATTTGTACATGTAGCCGATTCTTATGGGAATGAACCACGCCGGGTCTGCCTGGTACAGCATGGCTAAATCTGCGATCAGGAATCCTCTCTTTAAAACGGTGATCTCTTTTTCGCAGGTTCCGGGAGCCGTATCGCCTTTATCATCCGTTACGATGGCTTCGATTTTAATCGTACCGACCTTGCGGATTTTGGTCTTGTAGATGTAGGGAGTTGCTGTCAGAACTTTTTCTTCGATAGTGGCGCCGTCCTTACTGATTACGAATTTTACCGATGCAATTGTCCCGTCAGGGTCGCTTGAACCGGAGGCATCTAAGGTGATTTCCTGCCCGGCAAGAATCTCATCGGGGGTTACCTTTAAAACGCAAATCGGGGGATTGCTTTTCGGCGGTGGCGGCGGTGGGATGGTTATGTCTGTGAATGTTGTGCTTTTTAATGAAATGTTTCCACATACTTTGGGGACGATGAATTCATAATCTTTGCGAACTTTTTTGCCGTCTTCGTCTACCTCTTTGCTGATAACAAACCGGTATGCGGTGAATGGCTTTTTGGCTGTCCAGACAACATCCTTTTTGACTTCAACTTTTCTTCTCTTCTTGAAAATCATCCAGTCGATTTTGTCACCCGGGTTGACTTCGATTGTTTCGATGTCGGCAGTTTTGAGTTGTGCGATAAAGTCGTCGAATAGTTCTACGTATCCGGCCTGTTCAAATCCGGCTTTTACCTCTTCAGCTTTTTCCGTTGCTATTTTCAACAGGTCATCTTTTTTCAGATCCCGTGATTTGTAGAAGGGGTGCATACCCAACTGGTTGACTTCTTCTACTGCTGAGAGAGAAATAAAGGCAAATAATAAACAGAAAACCACAATGGAAACCGTACCTATCTTTCTCATGAGTACCTCCTATGTTTTTTTTAAAATATAACTTTAAATCTTTATGAATCATTTGTCAATAATAATTATGCAAAAAAATATCTTTTTTTCATTTTTTTACTCTTTTCCCCCTTTTGCGCCGTATATTTTCAATAAACCGGCTGTATCTTCGTATCCTTTTATCCGGGCAATGTCTAAAGGGGTAATCCTTGAGGGGAAGACCCGGCCCTCCCACCTGGCGCGTTCCGTACTTTTTGCGTTGATGTCGGCTTTTTTTTCGATTAATAACAATACCAGGCGTTCTCGCCTATCAAAGACGGCCCAGTGGAGAGGCGTCCACCCGTTTTCATCACCGATGTTCAACCTGGCTCCTTTTTCAATCAGGAACGTCGCGACTTCCAGGTTTCCATAATAGGCAGCTTCGTTTAAGGGGGTGCGTTTCCGGTCATCCCGTGCATTGATGCGAGCCCTTTTTTGCAGCAGTAATTCCGCGAACTCTTTATCGCCGTTTTTGGCCGACAGGTGAAGCAGGGTGCGTTCGCCTTCGTGTCTGATCCAGGTGGCGGCGCCGTGAGCGATTAGAACTTTTGCCACCTCGAAGTTATCGTGTAGAACCGCCAGAAGCAGGGGGGTACGCTCGAATTGATCTTTGGCGTTTATGGCTGCCCCGGTTTCGGCGAGGAAATGGGCGAACACGGAAGTTCCGATTTTAGCAGCCAGGTGAAGCAGGGTTTCCTCGTTTTTATACCTGCCCTCTAAGTCTGCCCCTCTTTCAACCAGGCAAAAAAAATTGCCGGGCTGCGATTTTTTTAATGCCCAGTATAGGGGCGACCATCCGTCCCGGTCTTCAGCCCCCGGATCTATAATTTCGGATTGGATAAGGATGTGGAAAATGTTTTTTTGCTCTTCTTTTATCGCTTGTATAAGGGGAGTTTCGCCTTCCTTATTTACCATGTTGACATCGGCGCCGTTTTGTACCAGTAGTCGTAACAGGTTTTCATTTTTTTTGGCCATTGCCAGGTCTAAGACGGTAGTTCCCCCGTTTGCCCTGATATTCGGGTTGGCGCCTTTTCTTGTGAGCAGTTCTACCAGTTCCGGGTTCCCGGCAGTTGCCGCGCAGTAAAGAGGCGTTTCCCCGCTGTCGTTGACTGCGTCTAAATCGGCTCCCTTCTCGATTAAAAGATCCGCGATCCACTCTTTTTTGTAGTAGGATGCCCAGTGAAGGGGTGTCCATCCCGACCGGTCCCCGGCATTTTCATCTGCGCCGTTTATCAACAGGAGCACCACGCTCTCTTTTTTATCGTTGAGAAGAGATACGAAAAGGGGTGTGCAGCAATCGTTGTCCTTTATATTCAGATCGGCTCCCTTCTTGATCAGTAGGGCAGCCGTCCGGGTGTTGTTTTTTTTTACGGCCATATGAAGGGAAGTTTGATTTTGGAAATTCACGGCATCCACATCCGCTCCGTTTTCAATTAATAATTGTGCCGGGCCGGGCAGATCTAATTCGGCGGCAAGGTGGAGTGGTGTGTTCCCATCTTCATCAGCGGATGACGTATCCGCCCCTTTCTCAATTAAAAACCTGGTAATATCGATTCGTTTCAGAAGAACGGCCCGGTGCAGCAGGGACCGGTTCTTCGGAAATGTGATATTGAACCCGGCGCCCTTTTTGAGCAATAAATCCACTATTTCAATTTTTCCCCGGGTGACGGCCTCGGATAGGGGAGATGTTCCCGCCCGGTCCCGGATATCTACATCGGCCCCTTTTTCGATCAAAATCTCGCAAATTTCCCGGAGGCCTGCTTGCGCCGCCAGGTAGAGAGGTGTCCGGCCCTTAAGATTTAAGGTGTTTATTTTTGCTCCCCGGATGAGCAGGAAGTCGATTATCTCCGTCCTGCCGGTTTTGGCCGCGTTATGGAGAAGCGTATTGCCTGAGTAGTCTTTGACATCAAGGGGCGCCCCTTTTTCGACCAGTATATTTAGGAGTTCTCTGCGGTCTTTTTTTACGGTATTGTGCAGAAGAATCGCCGTATTATAGGCCGTTCCGGGAGTTGCGGCGCCTTTTTCGTAAAGGTAACGGACGATAGCTATATGATTTTTTTCGGCAGCCAGGTAGAGCGGTGTCTGGCCGTCGCGATTCCGGGCATTTACCTGTGCGCCCCGTTCAACAACATAGCGTACTAAGTCGATCATGCCCACGAAAGCAGCCGTATGAAGCAGGGAATTGTCCTTCGCGTCGCTGCTGTGAATGCTGCCGCCTTGCTCCAGTAAAAGTGAAACAATACCGGGTTTCCGGGCATAGACAGCCGTATGAAGCGGTGTTCCGCCCCGGATGTCTTTAGCCTCGACCCCTGCTCCTTTTTCCAATATCTTCTTTACATCTTTCTCAGTACCGGTTTTTATGGTTTCGTGCAGTATTTTACTCCAGTATTTTTTTAGTTCTCCAGGCACCCCGGCGCCCTTTTCTACTAAGTAATCGATAATATTGTGATAGTTATTGATTAATGCCCGTTTGAGTGGAGTTTCCCCCCGGGAGTCCTTTGCGTTTATTTTCGCCCCCTTCTCAATCAGGAGTTTTACGATCTCTAAGTTTCCTGTTTTTGCGGTCCGGTGCAGTGGAGTCGCTCCTCCTTTATCCGGAGCGTTAACATCCGCTCCCATTCGGATGAGAGCATCGACAACGTCTTTGTCACCCGTTGCCGCGGCGATTGAGATAAGAGGCTCTCCGGACGGACTTTTTTTATTTACAAAAGCGCCTTTGCGAACCAGGTCGACCGCGGTTTCGGAATTGCCCTTTTGAACAGCATCAAGGAGGCGTGATGTCCAGAGGGACCTGGTATTATCGTTTGCAGCGGCTCCCTTTTGCAGCAATAGTTCCGTAATAGCGTCAAACCCTTTTGCCACTGCCCGGTACAGGGCGCTCTCTCCTCTCCTGTTTTGCAGGTTGATATCCGCTCCCTTTTCGATTAAATAGGTCACGATTTCTTTTCGCTTTCCGCTAACCGCTAACAGCAGCGGCGTTTCACCGTTATGCCCTTTAGCGTTTACATCGGCCCCTTTCTCTACCAACTCCTTAATTTTATTTAGCCCCTCTAACTCCACGGCATAGAGTAATTCGCGGTCCGATTCATCGGTGTGGCCGTGAATGGGAAGGATTACGATAAGGAAAAGAGTAAAAATACATATAAGAACCGGTTTCATTTTTTTTGCCTGTATATTCTCTGCATGTTAGCGTAAAATAAGAAAATCGGAATAATCGGTCATATCCCAACTTCCGGTATTTTTTATATCATAAATAAAAAAGTTTTTCAACTTTTTCTAAATAATGCCTGACCGAAAAAGTGCTAAAAGTGCTAAAAACATTTATCCAGTCAAAAATTAATTCAACCACTTTTTTGCTTTTGCCGGGCATATCGAAGTATAATCATCCTAAAATCCGAATCCTATCCGTATATAAAATATGAGCCGTTTACTATGAAAAAAATTACGGTTCCCGGGTTCCCGGGTTTGCTTCGCTTTTTTCTTTATAAAAATGAGGGTGACCCCTCAATGAGGTGATAGAATGAAAAAACGATACTATTTGAAATTAATCTGCGGATTATTTTTCCTTTATGGCCTTCTCTTTCCGCTTATTCCCCAACAGGAAGACCAGGTTATTCGCGAAGAAGTCAAAGTAACCAATGTGGAAGTCCCGGTGCGAGTGTTTTTTAAAGGAAAACCCATGGACAATTTAACAAAACCGGATTTCAAACTCTATGAAGACGGCAAATTGCAGGAGATCAACGGGTTTTATCTGAATAGAAAAAAAATCAATGTGCCTTATTATGATTTGAAAGCGGAAGAAGAGAAGAGAAAACCGGTAATTCCCCGCTACTTCGCGTTGGTATTCAACCTGACGGATTACCACGAGAATCTCGAAAAGGGATTGGATTATATGTTCGACAATATCCTGAAAGAGGACGACCAGCTCCTGGTTATGATGAATGAAAGAATATTTTTCTACGAAGACCTGTCCGATAAAGAGCTCGTTCACCGGAATATAAAAAACCTGGCCCGGAATATCGGCACCGGGGCCCGGAAAGAAATAATTGATTACTTAAGGCGGATTGAACGGAGAACAGATGAACTCAGGCATTTACTGCAGGCAGACCAGGACGCGGTGGAACGGGCTGCCGCGAGGGGTGGGGATAAGGTCAACGTAAGCCAGAGAGGACGTTATATAGAGCGTTTCCTGACCGAATATGTCGCTACATGGAGCGAATTTAAACGAAGGTATTTAAGCCCTAACCTGGACAAATTTTATTACTTCTCCAGGCATTTACAAAAGATTAAACGGGAAAAATGGGTGATTAATTTTCACCAGATGATAAAATTCCCGCAAATAAAACGCACTTCCGATTCGATGCAGGGTTTGATAGACCTGCTTGATACCAATAAATATCACAAGATGAATTTCGAGCTAAAGGCGGCAACGGATTTCCCCACGGAAGATGTAAGCCGGCTCTTCTATAAAGTGAACGCCACGTTCCATTCTATCCTTATCCCCACGCCGAAGGATATCGTATCCGAAGACCTGGAATACCGGGAAATTTCCACTGCCTTTGAAAACTTCTTGCGGGATATAACGAAAAAAACCGGCGGCACTTTAATCTCTTCGGCCAACCTGGTGTCCGCGCTCGATACCATACGCGATGTGGAAGACATCTATTATATGTTAACCTATGAACCCGAAGACCCGAAAAAGATCGGCAAGATCAAGGTCGTATTGACAGACAAAACAGCCAAATACAAAGTCGTATACGACAAAAACATCCGCTCCGCTTATATCAAAGAATACTTAGCCAAAAAAGCGGCGGAAAACCCGGTGATTAAAATAAAAGAGATGGCCTTTGCGAATAAAAAATTGGAACTACTGATCGGTGATTTTTTAATTAAGGAAGCGGGAAAAACGCGTAACGGCAAGATTGCCGTCCATATTGTCGTCGAAGACAAAGATGGCAAGGTACTATTCGATAAAAGCCGGCAATTGAACCCGGAGAACAAACCCACCTCCCTGTCGATCGATTTTGATTGGATGGGCAAAGGAAAATATTATATACTGGCAGATGTCCTTGATGAATTAACCGGGCAGTCGGGCCTGGAGTTTGTTCAGGCAGAGGTGGCCGGTGGAAAAACCACGCTGAGCCGGGTTGAATACGCCGACGAAGAGGAAAAAGGCGAAGAAATAAGCATACCTCTATATGATGATAAAGAATTAAATACATTTCTTTTGGGAGCAGCGAAATATTGTGAGAAATTAAGAAAAGGGGCCTTCCACTTTTACTGCAAGGAGAAAGTGGAAGCCATACTGGACCTGTCGGACCTGGCCTTCCGGCCGGAATCGGAATCCAACTTCTGGAGAAATGTCAACAACCGCAGCATGTCCAGGTCGGAAAGGATGAAAGCCGGGAAGCGGATGGTGAGAGTTTATGTGTTTGACTATCAGATATTAAGCAGCAAAGGTAAGGTTACCGAACAGCGGAAATTGATCTCAACAAAAGCAGATCGCGAGGCGGACCAGGAAGAGTTGAAAGGGAGAATCACCTCCTTCTTAGCGGAACGTGCGGTTTTCGGCCCTATCACCTTGTTATCCCGGGAACAGCAGGATAAGTTCAATTTCAAGCTGCTCAAATATGAAAAGAAAAAGAAAAGACGCTTCGCCGTTATCGAAGCTACTCCCCGCAATAAAAAGGTCAATTTTTCTTACGGTAAAGTATGGGTAGACACCGAAGATTTTTCGGTTCGGAAGATAAAGGTAGATCCGCGTTCCATTTCGGGGCACCAAAAATTGCTGCAAATGGCCCGAAAATTGCAATCCAGGCTTTTTCTAAGCTGCAAAATCGATTATAATGAATTACACAATGGCTTATGTTTCCCCACCCGGGTGCTGGTCGAAGAAACCTACAAAGGCGGCCCCCTGATCTTGAGGATAAAAGGATACCGGGGTTGGGAACGCAATAAGACGATATTTACCTATACAGATTACCAATTTTTCGATGTGGAAGTTGAGGTGACCGACCGGTAGAAGAGCAGCAATTCTAATTTTAAGCCTTATTGAATATGTAATGGGACAGGTAAATTATATTCTAAATGAATTTCTGAGAGTGGCTTCATCTTGAATCCCGAACTATATATTTCCTCTTTAAAATTTGATGAAATTGCTCCCCTATTTTTTGATTTTATCCGTCATTTTTCCCCTAAAATCCTTTTCTTAACACACCCCTCCCTTTAATTAACGGAGTATTTAGAAATACAATTTTAGTTTATTTTTATTACTTAATATTATGGAGAGGAAGTAATGTGTCGCA
>JAGLQA010000054.1 GCA_023137075.1 Candidatus Aminicenantota bacterium | reverse complement strand
CAGCCATTTATTCAGCCATTCCTTTTTCTTTATCATCTCTTTGGCATTTCCGGGTTTTGCCGCCCCGTGAATCTCGATTAAAGCTAAGTTTTCAAGATTGTTTTTCCTGATGACCACCAGGTAGTCCCAACGGGGAGAATTCGGTTCATTATATTTGCATGCTTTATCTATATCCATGCTCCCCTTTAAATTGCGGGCGTTGTTGATCCTTATTTTTTTACGATGTTGATTTTTAATCGCGCCTAATCCCGGTTGATATGAATCTGCATAGTTTGAATCTTGCAAACACTTATTAACATTATCACCCATTAATCCCTCTGCAGTCCAGCTACTACATCTACTATGTTGCTGCTGAATTCAGACAACCCTCCCCAACCTGAAATTCCGACATCTTCGGCAGAGGGATCTAAGGATGTGATATCCCTGGATATTGTTAGACCGGTGTCTTGTTCCGGATCGAAGTAAAACACTTTGTATTTCTTATCTAAACATCTTTCGGCCATTTTTTTTACATCCCCTCTAAGATTTTCGATATTAAACAGTCGTTTAACAAAAGTTTTTATTTTATTATTAAGTGCAATTGTTGAATTTTTTATTCTATCGATTGCCCATATGATTTCCACCACATGCAGCGAATGGGTTGAAATTACAACCCGGTAGCCCCTGCTTATTAATTCCATGACAGCAAGCATGACTCCAAGTATAGCATTCGGGTGCAGCCCCATTTCAATCTCTTCGATAATGACTGTTTCAATTTTAGCTTTCGAGGAAACTTTCGAGACCGGTGTCAGGTAGGAAAGACCTAATAATAGTGGCATAAACTCTCTCTGCCCTGCGGACCATAGTTGAATGGGCAGCGTCGTTTGGCTGTCCCCTTTGACTTCCAATACCAATCGTTTTTTTAATTCCTTTTCTAATTTTAAGGTGGTGTTTCTGAAAATTTCACTCTGAAGCTTATCTGTAATGTCTTTTTTAAACCTGCCTTCCTGGGGGAACAGGGCCTTTCCTTTACCTAAACCAGTCTCCATAAGCCTGCGTAATCGTTCACTAAAATCTCTGACCACATAGGGGTAAGCGGTTAAACTTTGAAATGGTCGCGGCCACCCCTCTTCCATGATAAGAACCCGTTGAGCCGGCATATAGAAAGTATTAGGCTCGGCTGACCCGGGCCTACTCTTTACAAATTTCCGAATATCGACGTTTTTTCCATTTTTAAGAATTTCACTATCCGGGCCCCAGCTTTTTACAAGGTCTCGACCGAGGTAATGTGCTAATAAATCTTCTTGCGATTTCAGCGTGTAACCGTAGCTCGTTATTGTTTCTTTTATTGATCTGTAATCAAGAACCAGGTTCAAGAATTGTAGAAAAAGGCTTTTCCCTGTGGCCTGCGGTCCGATTAAAATCGTGATGTCACCCAATTCGACATCAACTTCTTCGATGGGACCGAAATGGTTTATCTTTAAAGATTTCATTTTTTTATCCTCATTTAAAATTCGGTTGTTTACGCGTATGATTCGTACTCGTTTCATATAACGAATCTAACCAACCGCTAAATTTCTTCATCTCTTAACAACCTGATAAAAAAAAATAATAGCCGAAAATACTTTTATTGTCAAATATTTTTAGAACCGGTCATATTCAAACACATTTAACTTAAAAGGAGATACGATTGTTTTAAGGACTGTTGGTGAGCATGATGTAGCGGGTAATCCTCGATAGGTTAGATACTGTTTGTTTTACACGGGATTCCACGCAGTTGGGTGGAATCTATTTGTCCGAATTCTCCTTATCCGCGACACCTAAGCGATATTCCACAAAATTCTGGATTTTGTTTCTCAGCGCATCGGAGATTTTGTTAAAGTTACAGCCGATTCCGATACAATTTTCATCTTTGTAATCCTGAACATATTTGACTTCAACGCCAAAGGACGCGATGGGGCCTAAGGGTTCCGGTGTTTTGAGGTCCGTTATCGTTAGCTGATCTCCCTCTTTTATGATATCCAGTACTTTTTCCCGGGGGCAAAAAAAACTGAGTCCCCCGGAACTGATGCTGAGGAGGGTAACGTGAAGTGAGATCTGGGATTGGGCGTGGGTCTGGATGGTGGCGCTGATATTGTCTTTCAGGGTAAAATACATCCTATTGGATTCCCTTCTTTCTTTTTCTTCTATTTCATCACTCATGATAATTTCCATTCCGCTTAATTATATGCTACTAGGGCAGTATTGTCAACTATTTTGGCCTGCAGCGGCTGCGACTAATGATAATTCCGGGTAAAATCGTGGTACGGATATTGCTATAAACTAAACAATGAGATATAATGTTTCAATGCAAAACCAAACAGATGAAACCGATAGCGGTTCATCTCGATCTTTTGAGGAAAGTGTTTCCTTTGAAGAATTAGGGATAGAATCGACGATTATAAAAGCAATAACGGATTTAGGATTTAAGAATCCTACGCCGATACAAAAGGAAGTCATACCTCTTTTATTGGCAAATAGAAACGATTTGATTGGCCTCGCGCAGACCGGGACGGGGAAAACCGCGGCTTATGGACTTCCCTTGATTCAATTTATGTCGAGTATATCCACGGCGACAAAAGTTTTGATTATATGTCCCACGCGGGAACTTTGTGTGCAGATAGCAAAAGACTTGAAGAATTACGGGAAATACGAAAAAGGTCTCCGGGTGGTATCCATTTACGGCGGTGCGAGTATCGAGACCCAGTTTAAAGAGCTAAAAAAGGGGGCCCAGATCATTGCGGCCACTCCGGGGCGTATGTTGGATATGATAAAACGCGGCAAAGCGGATGTGTCTCAGATCAAGACCCTGGTGCTGGATGAAGCGGATGAAATGC
>JAGLQA010000539.1 GCA_023137075.1 Candidatus Aminicenantota bacterium | reverse complement strand
TTCTTGCGAACAATTATTTCTCTCCTTGTGTTGGCGTGGTTGTTGGATCCGGCTGGGTTAGTGGTATCATTACAATATCTTTTTGAGTTCGTTTGATTATATTTACGGTGTCTTTATAATCTTTGTAATTTTCTTTAGTGGCGTTTATTTTGAATATGCCCGGTTTAATCATTTCAAAAATGTATTTACCCTCACTTCCGGATGTTGTTTCAATTCCTGTTAGCGTGATTTTAGCACCTTCGATATAACTATTATTCGATTGATCTGTCACCGTACCTTCTACAACTTGTAATCCCGGAAGGAGGGGACGAATTGCAAAATAATAGAGCAGAAAACATATAACAAAGAAAATCAAAAAGGTCAGGAATATTTTTGCTAACTGTTTGCCGGTGAATTTTTTTTTGGTGTCATTTTGGTTTTGATTCATAATACCTCCTTTGAAAATAAAATATAAATCAAATCAGGACATGTTCATATTGTCGAGATTCTCGTTTTTTACCTCAATTTTTCTTCGTATATTGTTCCGTAATTACTGTCTCTGAGATCAGGCAAATATCCGAAAAAAATCTACATTTTAAATGCTATTCATAACATTTTTGATAAAATAAGTCAAGCAAAAAAGAAGTGGCCGGGACAGCGAGGGATAGTTAATCCGGCAGTGCCCGGTCTATTTTATTTTTGATTAGGTCGAAAACGGTGGGCAGGTCCGGCGAACCGTCTATGACATGGATATTCAGGTGTCCGCTCAGTTTCAGATAATTCTCTCTGACCTTCCGGAGAAAATCTTTTTTTTCAAACAGTTTTACTTCCTGTTCACGGTTGAGCTTGATCCGTTTTAAGGCAGTATCGACATCTACATCGATTATAAAGGTGATATTGGGAACAGGGGCAAAGGTAGTGTTCTTCTTAATAATCTCTTCCATATCGAGTCCCCTGGCTCCCTGGTAGCAGGCGGTTGAGAAATAATAACGGTCCAGAATGACCGTCTTATCTTGTTTCAGGTTGGGTGAGATATTGTTCCTCACATTCCACTGCCTATCTTTGATGAAATATTCAAGTTCCTCATCGATGGGTATACTATCTTTTAAATTGGCCAGTTCCCTGATCTTTCTGCCCCACTGCGAATCGCCAGGCTCGCGAAACCACAGCACGTCGCAGCCTTTCTCCTGAAGATAGGAAAAGAGCATTCTTGACAGGGAGGTTTTTCCCGAACCGTCGATTCCCTCGAAAACGATGAGTAAAGGTTTTTGTTTTTGCATTATGATAACTTATCATAAAAACGTGGATTTTTCAATTAAAACCGAAGGTTTGCAAATTTGCTATTTGACAGGCGGGGGGGGATTATGCTATAATCCAATTTTAGTAAATGAGGAAGAATATTTATCATTCACGGTAATTCATTATATTCCGGATTTAATCGATTCTGCCGATATTTACAATTCATCAAAAAGGAGGCAATTGATTATGCCAAAAGGAAAAGTTAAATGGTTTAACAGCAGTAAGGGCTTCGGTTTCATAGAAGTAGAAGGTGGAGACGATGTTTTCGTCCACTATTCCGAAATCCAGGAAAGCGATGGCTATCGTTCATTGGACGAAGGTCAGGAAGTCGAATTCCAGATCAAGAAAGGCCCGAAAGGCGACCAGGCAGCAAACGTCGTTAAAATATAAAATTTAACAAAATTTAACAGGAACAATTTACGACCAATCGTAAATTGTTCCTTTCAACAAATACCAAAAACTAAGGGAAGAGCAGAGAATATTACCGGAGTTTTTTTTAGGCAGCGGTAAAAAGTGTCACTAAAAGGGTACATTTGTCCCGGGAAAACCTGGAAAACAAATTGCTGTGAATATACCTGGTTTTAGAACCGGAAACAAATAAAATAAGGAGGATATCATGAACCGCTCTCAATGTTTAACAATTTCAAAAAAAACGGTGAATTTATTTTACCTGTTTCTGACCGGGTTGTTACTTTTTCTCGCTGCCGGTTGTTCGGTAGTCACCCAAAACCGGCCCGTACCCGGTATGGATGCCCGGATGCCCCAGGTGAAACGATACTATATCAATCAAAAGGTATGGACAATAGGCGAACGATTCCTTATCCGGGATGAACTGGGGAATCCCATGTTCCATGTCAAAGGAAAGGTGTTTTCCTTCGGCGATAAATTGAGATTTCTTGATATGGCCGGAAATGAATTGGCCTACATCAAGCAAAAATTATTCAGCTTCAAAAAACGTTACCATATCTACCGCAACCGGCAGTTATTGGCCAAAGTAGTGAAAAAAATCACCTTGTTTAAAGATAGGTTCATCATCGATATACCGGGCCCGGATGATTATCTCGTGAAAGGAAATTTTGGCGACCACCGCTACACCATCATCCGCGGTGGAGGGGAAGTGGCTTTTATTTCAAAAAAATGGCTCTCCTGGGGTGATACCTACAGGATAGAGATCTTTCCCGGTGAGGATGATGTGTTGATACTGGCGGCAACCGTTATCATCGATATGGTCAGCCACGGCGATGAAGAACACCACCACCACTAATAATTCGAATAGAAAACCGGTTACACCGACTTAAGAATTGGGGAATAAAAAAGTAAAGGTGGTGCCCTGATCAGGGTGACTGTCGACCCGGATGCGGATGTTGTGATTATCGGCAATCCATTTGACAATCGCCAATCCTAACCCGGTACCGCCGTTCTCCTTGGAACGCGATTTACCCACCACATAAAAGCGGTCAAAGATAGAGGGCAACGCTTCTTTGGGAATTCCGATGCCCGTATCGGTTATGGTCAATTCCACCGCTTCTTCCCCCTTTTGCAGTGTGACATCGATGGAGCCCCCGGACCGGGTATAGCGAAGGGCATTGTCGATCACATTGGAAATCATCCGTTCGATCAGGGTGCGTTTGCCGGTAATTGTCATCGGGATTATATCTGCCGGCTTTATACGGATTCCTTTTCCTGCGGCTGCCGGGATATATTTCCTTACTATCCGTTCAACCGATTCATGCAGCGAAAATTCCTCCATAATCATCTTCTTGTGGACAGAACGCACCCGGGATAGGAGCAGTAAATCATCGATGATATTTTCTACCTGCTGGGTTTCCTCAAGAATACTTCCCAGTATTTCCCGGTACTCTTTTTTACTCCTTTCCTTTCGTAATATAACCTCTACTTCACCCCGGATAATGGTCAGGGGAGTCCGTAATTCGTGGGATACATCGGCGGAAAATTGCCGAATCCGCTGTACCGAACCTTCTAAGCGGGCAATCATCCGGTTAAAGGTCTCCACCAACTCTCCGATCTCATCCCTGCGCCCACCGGATTCGATACGCATGGATAGGTCATCGGCGCTGATTTTTTTGGCGGCCTGCACCACGCTCTTTACCGGAAGCAAAGCCCGGCGGATGATGAAACTACCGCCGATGCCGGTCAGGAGCAGCAGCAGGGGCCCGGCCAGGATCAGGATGATAAAGAGCCTCCGTTGGGCATTAATGGTATTTTCCATGGACAGGGCCACCTGGATGATGGCATAATTTTTGGCCGGGTAAATGACGGTTCGCAGTGGGAAGGGAGAAAGGGATTGGTCCCGGGCAGTTACATACAGGGGATTATCCCGCCCCTGCTTTCGGGCTTTTTTATAAATTTCCCGGCTCAAGTGCAGTTGATCGCCCCTAATATTGTCGGAATGAAGGAATTCCCGGTTTCCACTGCTGATTTCGTCTTTTCGTTCACCGGGTATTAAAATGGCCTGGATAAAGGGTTGGCACATCTTGAATCGTTCATAAGACCTGTTTACGGCATCCTGCCAGGTTATCCCTCTTTTACTGCGCCATATATCATAGGTAGTGCCGGCAATTTTTTTGAGCTTCTTTTCTAAGTCACCCATCAGTCCGTCTTTGAAGCGTTCAAATAAAAAGAAGCCGCCCAGGAAGAGAATGATGGTTAAAATCACCATATACCAGATGGTGAGTTTAAAACTCAGCGATTTAACTTTCATGGTTGTTTTCTATTTTATAACCGTAACCCCGCACCGTCCGGATCAAATTTTTCCCGGCGGGGCGGTCGATCTTTTTCCTTAAACGGTTGATATACACATTCAGAATGTTGCGATCGTGCACATCGTCTCTACCCCAGACATGTTCGATAATTTTAGCCGGGCTCATTACCCGGCCTTTATTGCGCAGCAGGTATTCCAGCATGGAATACTCTTTGCCGGTTAAGTCCACCGGTTTGCCCTTGAGGGTAACTTCCCGTTTAAAAGGATCCAATTCCAAATCCCCGGCAGTCAGGCTGCGGGTCTTATAATCCTGGCTCCGCCTCATCAAGGCGCGGATACGGGCCAGCAGTTCTTCAAAAGAAAAGGGCTTGGCCAGGTAGTCGTCCGCTCCTTCGGACAGGCCGATAATCTTATCCTCGATAGAGTTCAATGCCGTTAACATGATAATGGGTGTCAGCACCGATTTTTGCCGCAGCTCCCGGCAAATAGTCAACCCGTCCATCCCCGGCAGCATAATATCTAAGATAATGACGTCATATTCGTTTACCCTGGCGTAGTAAAAGCCGTCACTGCCGCTGCGCACTAAGTCCACCGCGTAGTGCTCTTCTTCCAGGCCTCTCTGCAAAAACCGGCCTACTTTTTTGTCATCTTCAACGATTAACAAACGCATGATACCATTATAATATTTTTACTTTTAAGAAACAATGAAAAATCCCCTTGCCTCCGGCGGTCCACCATATCATTATATTCGTAGTAAATAGGATACCTTCAGGGTGATGGAATATCCTTTTTCCCGCAGGTCTTCTTCCACGCGGCTGCTGTTTTTATAACTCAACTGGATGATATTGCCGGCTCCGAAATAATAACCGATCAATAGATCTAAGTTGTGCTGATTATCCACGGTTTCTCCTTTTAAACGGGTGGTAAAAAAGAGGCTGCGCGTGGCTTGAAAATGGAGATGGGTATTGTACGTGATACCGGAAAAAACAATTTCACCGGTGCTGTCAACCTGCTGCCGGGTCCATTCGCCGCCTACCGAAAATTCCAGGTAATTTTTCGGCCTGAGGGTAATCGATAGATCAAGGTTGCTTTCCGAACCCGGTTCCACGGCGGTAAATTCGTCGTTGTAGATGCCCCGGTGGTGCCACCTGCCCCAGAGATTGATGCCTTTAAAAAAACCGCCTCTGAACCAGTGCATGCCGAGGCGGCCACCGTATACATCGATAAAATCCGCGGTCCAGCTTAAGTTATCGTCTTCATCGTACACCTGGTATCTACCCTGGCCGGTTTCAAACCGCATATCTACTTCTAACCTGGATAAAAAATCGACTCGACCGTAAATATCGATGTTCTTTTCGGTTAGAGCACCGGAACAATCGTGTCCCATGGATCCCGAAACACCGGTTCTGACCCGCTTCACCTTGTTTTTATTATTAAAACGCCAGGCATAACCGATGTCTATTTCCGATTTCTGGGTGTCCGTCTGGGTCACGTAGCCGGTCCTGACATCGACATTTTCCTCCACCCGCCGGTAAAACAATTCCATTTGCAGCCCGGCGTCCGGCTCCCGCTCGAATTGAATTACGTGCATGCCGGTTCCTTTTTTTTCGCTGTTTTTATTAAGGGAAAAGGCGCTTTGACCGCGGATATAATAAAAATCTTTGAAATTGAAATTATAGTCAAGACCAACATTGCGGTTGTAATCTTCCTTCTCATCTATTCCGGAATAATAGATCCCGATTTGCGAATTCTTGAATATATCTTTTTTGATACGCACCACCGAAAAGAAGTTTGCGGGTACCACTTCTTCCTCATCATCGTAGGCTTTATTAAAGGCTCCTAACAGTCCGAAAGACCAGCCGTCGGTTTTTCCCGTTACTTTGGCGGCAAACTTTGGTGTGCGGACGCGCCGTGAGTAGAATAGAGGGAAGCTTGCCTGCCGTCCCCACCAGCGGCGGCGGCCTCCGAAATACTGGCTGCCTTCGGTAAAGAAAGGGCGGTTTTCCCGCAGGTAATTTTCATAAGGGGAAAGCTGGTAAATAAATGGGTCGGATTCCACCTCGCTGAAATCCGGGCTGGCCGTCATGTCTAAGATCAGGTTGGGCAAGATGCCGTACTTCACATCAAGTCCCACTGCTACTTTGTCATCTTTTTCTTCGTTCCAGCGGGAGAGCCTGCCCCCGAAATAGGGAAAGAATTCGAGATTATAAGATGGCTTTACGTCTTCCAATCCTTCCAATATGGCCATCTGCTGCTGCCGGGGTTTGTTCCGATCCACATTAGTCCAGAAATCTAATTCGTTCAGGCGATTGATATATCGCTGGAAATTGATGCCCCAGGTCTGTTTATTGTCGGTGGAAAAACGCAGCGATTTGAAGGGAATCGCAATCTCGGCAGCCCAGCCGTCCGGTCTCATGAGTGCCCCCGACTTCCAGATGGTTTCTACCGAATTACGCTGCACACCCCGCGCATTCACCGTGAATTCGATATTCGTTCGTTTATCATTATAGGTATCTAAGATAACCTCAATACTATCGTTGCCGCGGTATTGGTTGCGGGGGGTTAATTCGGCCCATATTTT
>JAGLQA010000538.1 GCA_023137075.1 Candidatus Aminicenantota bacterium | reverse complement strand
CTGAAGTGCACATTTTCGATTAATATGTCCTTGGTGATTAATTGATAGGAATTCCCCATTTTTACCACGGAGGCATCGTCCCCGATCCCTTTCCCGGGGCTAAACCGGAAGTTACTCTTTAAAAACTTGACAAATCCTTTTTCGTCCATTAAAAAAGTTTCTTTACCATGGCTTCATTTACCGCATCCACAATATCTTCAACAAAAACAAAATTTATGCCTCTCAGGTAACTCTCTTTCATTTCGGACAGGTCATTTTTATTTTTTTTCGGGAGAATTATTTTTTTTATGCCGGCTCGCCTGGCAGCCAGGACCTTCTCTTTTATACCGCCTACGGGGAGTATTTTCCCCCGCAGGGTTATTTCACCGGTCATGGCTACTTCCCGGTCTACCGGGACTTCCGAGAATGCCGAACATAAAGCAGTCGTCAGGGTTATTCCGGCTGAAGGACCGTCTTTAGGTGTGCCGCCTTCGGGGATGTGGATGTGTATATCGGTCTTCTCAAATATTTTCTGTTCGATGGAGATTTCACCTGCTTTCGATTTTAAGAAAGTTAAGGATGCGGTGGCGGATTCTTTCATAACGTCTCCTAATGATCCGGTCATGATTAATTTCCCTTTTCCGGGGAACAGCTTGACTTCGATAAACAGGATATCGCCGCCGTAGGGCGTCCAGGCCATGCCGGTGGCAACACCCACGCAATTCTCATCGAGCAGTTGATCGCGAAACAATTTCGGGGGGCCGGTATATTTTTCAAGATTTCGTATCGTTATTTTAAACGATTTCTTCATGCCGGACGCGACTTTATGGGCAATTTTCCGGCAAATACTCCCGATCTCCCGCTCAAGGTTGCGGACTCCCGCTTCCCGGGTATTGAGGGCGATTAAATTTTTGATCGCCCCCCTGGTAAAATCTATCAACTCCTTCGTCAACCCGTTGGCTTCTACCTGCCTGGGAATAAGGTGTCTTTTTGCGATCTCGATCTTTTCCTCTTCGGTGTAACCGTGGATATGGATAACTTCCATCCGGTCTCTAAAGGCCGGCTGAATGGGTTCCAATATATTGGCGGTGGTAATGAACAACACTTTGGAAAGATCGAAGGCGACTCCTAAATAGTGGTCCTGGAAGGAGTTGTTCTGTTCCGGATCGAGCACTTCGAGTAGGGCTGATGAAGGGTCACCCCGGAAATCGGTGCCGATTTTATCAACCTCATCCATCATAAAGACGGGGTTATTGGAATTGGCTCGTTTAATTTCCTGGATGATTTTGCCGGGGAGGGCGCCGATATAAGTTCTGCGGTGCCCGCGGATCTCGGCTTCATCCCTGACTCCCCCCAAGGATATCCTGACGAATTTTTTATTCAGGGCCCGGGCGATCGATTTTCCCAAAGAGGTTTTACCCACCCCGGGAGGGCCCACGAAACAAAGGATAGGCCCATGTGCTTTGGCAGTCAGCTTCCGCACGCTAAGATACTCGAGTATTCTCTCTTTTACCTTTTCGAGCCCGTAATGGTCCTGGTTTAATATCGAACCGGCTCTTTTTAAATTCAGATTGTCTTTCGTGGACACGCACCAGGGGATTTCAAGCATCCAATCTAAATAGTTTCGCACCACCGTGCTTTCCGCGGACTCGGGATGCATTTTTTTCAACTTATCGATGTTTTTTTGGACCTCTTTCTCCGCCTCTTCAGGTAGCTTCATTTCCTTCAGTTTCTTTTGGTAATCGGCAATCTCTTCGCCGTTTTCGCTTTCTTCTCCCAATTCCTTCCGGATGGCTTTCAATTGCTGCCGCAGGAAATATTCTCTCTGGTTTTTATCCATTTCCCCCTGGGCTTTCATGCTAATCTGGTTCTGGATGTTGAGAATTTCAAGTTCATAGGTCAGGTATTCATGCACTTTTTGCAGCCGTTTTATGGATTTTTCCTCCCTCAGTATTTTTTGAGAATTGCCGATTTCGATGTCTAAGTTTGCGGCAATAATGTCGGCCAGTTTCCCCGGTTCCTCGATATTTTCCACAATGATAAATATCTCATTGGGAATCTGCTTCCCCAACCTGGCGGCTTCTTCAAATTTTTGCCGGATATCTTTTATGAGAGCTTTGTCTTTTGCTTCCAGTCTTTTCGGTTCTTTATCATCTATAACTTTGATGTCGGCTAACATTATTTTGTCGTTATCATGAATAGCTTTGACCTTTACCCGGGAAATTCCCTGGACCAGGACCCTCATCCTGCCGTCGGGGAGTTTCAGCATACGGACAATCAACGCGACTGTGCCGGACATGTAAAGTTGATTGGGCGCCGGGTCCTCGACATCGGATTCCTTCTGGGTCAACAAAAGTATCATTCTATCAAAATTAAGCGCTTTGTCCACAGCCCGTTTCGATTTGGGCCTGGCGACATAAAGCGGAACGATCATATAGGGAAATACCACGATATCTCTCAGCACAAGAACGGGCAGGGTTTTCGGGATGTTCAGACTATCCTCCTTGATGTCATTTGTATCTTCGTCTGTTTTCTTTTCCATAATATTTTTATTGTCCTGTTTGTCTTTATCTGTCATCGCTACACCTTTTATTTGATATCAACCGAAATCTTCGCGATTTTTTTCCGGGGGATTTGCACGATCAGAACCCCGTTATCCATGGTTGATTTTATATTTGATGAATCGAGGGGAAAGTCGATTATAATTTTTTTATAAAAGCTGCCGAATTCTCTTTCGAACAGGTAGTAGGTTACCTGGGGTTTATTCAGGCGAGGCTGGCTCTTTGTTCCCCTGATAATCAATTCGTTGCTGCCCTGCAGCAGTATAGACACATCATCTTTATTAACACCCGGCAGTTCGACCTCAATGATTAATAGATCGCCTGCCTCAATTATATTTGTATTGGGCTCCCAATCCACATGGGTGCTGATCCTGGAAGAAAAATTCTTGCTTATCTCTATCTCTGAAAAAGAAAATTTTTTTTTCACCATTTATTCCTCCTTTTTTAGCAGATCATGAACCTCCGCTAAAAATTCTTCAAGACTCCGAAACTCCCGGTAAACCGATGCAAACCTCACATAAGCCACCTTATCCAAATCTTTTAGTTTTTCCATTATGTATTCCCCGATCCGGCTGCTGCTGATCTCTTTGTCTGCGGTCGAAACCATCTCCTCAATCTGGAAGGCTAATTGTTCGATCTGTTTTACGGGGACGGGTCTTTTTTCAACCGCGCGGAAGAGTCCCTTCCTTACTTTCTCAGCATCGAAATCTTCTCGCCTGCCGTCTTTCTTCACTACTTTTATCGGGATATATTCTAATTTTTCGTAAGTGGTAAACCGTTTCCCGCACTTCAAACACTCCCTTCTCCTCCTGATATAGTTACCCTCTCTGCTTTCTCTTGTTTCCACAACTTTATCTTCAACATGACTGCATTCAGGACACTTCATCTCTCTCCTTCTCTTTTATATTTTTTAACATTTTAAAATTTAATCCTTGCATCTGGATAGCCACAAAACCGAGGACTATCCATACCAGCAGCAGCAGGACATGAACAAGGAGGGTAAAAGCAACGGCGTCATTTTTTGCCACATCAAACAATTCCATTAACGCCTCTTTTGATGCCAGGTCTATAGTTCCGGCCATACCGGGAGTAGGAATCGCGGCAAAAACAATCAGTATGCTGAAATAGTGAATTGTTTCGAAAAAATTAATATTTATATTGAAACCTTTCATTAAAAACCAGTAAAAGCCGATTAGATAGAGCCACACTAAGAGGGAAGAGAAAAATAATTTTAAAAAATCGATCGCGGATAGATTGAGTTTTAATCCTTTCAAGAAATGAAGGGTGAACCTGACCACCCGTTCTCTCAACTTCAGGGGGATAATTTTTGAGAAAAAGAGCACGATCTTCTCGATAAATTGGAAAACGCGGGGCACATTTATAAAATAAAACATAAAAAAGATCAAGATGATAAAGGGTAGGACATAAAAAGAGACATTCTTTAGTGTTAGCAGGAGTGGAGAATCCTGGCTTTTTAAAAAAATGAGAGATACTAAGAATATCAGGATCATCATTAAAAGGTCGATCAACCGTTCAATCACTACCGATGCCAGCCCATAGCTTTTATCGATCTTTTCTTCCCTGGCCAATAAAATTCCTCTTACCGGTTCTCCTATGCGGCCGGGAAGGAGATTCAGGAAAAACCCGATTGCGGTGAAGTTGAATAGGGTTATTAAGGGAATTTTCTTTTTGTATTGACTCAGGATAATGCCCCAACGGTAGGCTCTTATAAAATATTGAAAAAAATGTCCGATAAAAAAAATGATAGGGTATATGGGATTGATGTTTTGTACTATTTTGCCCACTTCTTTAAAATTGACATCTTTGAAAAAGAAATAAAGCAGTATTATAGATACGGCAAATATTAGAACGATTTTTAAATATTTCATTTTATACAAATATCCTAATGGATTTTATAACATAAATAACCGGATTTTTCAATCTTGACAACTATTTTAAAAACTTTTATACTTACCGCGGCAGGTATAAAAAATGAGTAATTCGGAAGAAAAAAAAGAAAAAAAATACAATGATTTTTACCAACGGTTGAGGATCAAGATCAATCGCTGGGTTACAACCGGAAAATTGCATAAAAAAACCGGCAGGTGGACGGATAAGTTCATGCAATACCTGCTTGTTTTCCCCGATTTGGTTCACCTGATGATAAAATTATTCGGAGACAAGGGGACGCCGGCGCGTATTAAAGGTTATATAGTCATTGCCTTTACCTACCTGATTTCCCCAATAGATATTATACCCGATTTCATACCTGCTGCCGGTTTTATAGATGATCTACTGGTACTGGTCATTATCATGAACAAAATAATCAATTCGGTAGATGAACCGGTTCTTGAGCGAATAAAAAGCCTTTGGGCCGGTGAAGCTGATGTTTTTAATAAAGTCAAAGAAATAACCGAAACCATGAATGCCCTGACTGCCGAAATCCCCCGGTCAATCTACAATTTTATGAAAAACAAGAAATAAGGGATCTATGATGTAAAATCCTGCTGAGCCAACCTTTTTATGGTGATTTTATGCAACTCATCCCGGACAATTTTTTGTAAATGTTCCCATAAGGGGCGGGTCAGACAATCTTTATTCAGCGGACAATTCTCATCCCCGGTACATCCGGTGATATCGATCTTCTCTCCAAAGGCTTCAAAAATATTAACCAGGTTGATTGCCTCGGGTTTTTTATCTAAAAAATAACCGCCATAAACACCCTGCATGCTTTTGATTAATCCGCGCTTCTCTAAAGGACCCGCCAATTTCCTGAGATATTTCGGAGATACCAGCATTTTTTCCCCCAACTCGGTAGTATTCATTACGTTATTCTTCTCCGCCAATATGACAAGCATCCGCAAGCTGTACCTGATTTTTGTATTAATTTTCATGTTAATAATATAACTATTCTAATTCCCTTTGTCAATCTTTGGGGTGATCTCTGTGTCACACATTCTCCGGCGCCGCCAATGACCAGGCTTCGGGCTTACCGGCAAACCAGGCGCTGGTTTTTGTCCAGGTGTCTTTGAAAAAATCGGAACTGCGGTAATTATTTAAATCTTCCTCGGATTTCCAACGGCTGTAGGTAAAAAAAACATTCCTTTTATGAATATCCTGGTAGAAATCAAGCTGCTCGCAACCGGGGAAGCTGCGAATCCGGCGCTCAATCGAGCCGGTAAATTCTTTAAAATCAGCGATCTTTGCTTCCTTGAATGTCATTTTTACCAGGCGTGTAATCATCGTTTTCTTACCTTTGGTCCTGTTAAAAAATCCCGGTATGTTCGTTTTATCCCCTCTTTCAAAGAAATGGCCGGCTTCCAGCCCAATTTCGTAATTTTACTGATATCCAGCAGCTTTCTCGGTGTGCCGTCAGGTTTGGATTTATCCCATTTCAATTCACCCGGATAGCCGATTATTTCTTTTATCGTTTCCGCCAGTTCTTTTATGGTTACATCCTGGCCCACACCGATGTTTATGATCTCTCCGATATCCGGGTAGTCAAATCTTTCCATTAAAAAAACAACGGCTTCCGCCAGGTCAGCCACGTATAAAAATTCCCTTTTCGGTGACCCGGTTCCCCACAACTCGACATAGGGGTTATTATTTATCTTTGCTTCGTGAAATTTCCTGATTAAAGCCGGCAGGACATGTGACGTCTCGAGATTGTAGTTATCCTTCGGCCCGTAAAGATTGGTAGGCATTACGGAAATAAAATTTGTTCCATATTGTTGATTATAATACCTGCACATCTTCAAACCCGCAATTTTCGCAATTGCATAAGCTTCATTTGTCGGTTCTAAAGGAGAAGTTAATAAAGAATCCTCTTTCATGGGTTGGGGCGCATGTTTCGGATAAATGCACGAACTCCCTAAAAATAGAAGTTTCCGCACCCCATATTTGTAAGCAGCGTGTACTACATTTACTTCGATTGACAGGTTGCTGTAGATAAATTCGGCAGGAAAGGTATTATTTGCCCCGATTCCTCCAACTTTGGCCGCAGCAAGAAAAACATATTCCGGCCGTTCTTTTTCGAAAAAATTCTCCACCTGTTCCTGGCGCTGCAGGTCGAACTCTTCTATATCACTAAAAATGAGATTGGAATAGTTTTTATCTTCCAGGTTTCGTTTAATTGCGGAGCCGACCAGTCCTTTGTGGCCGGCAATATACACTTTAGAATTGTATTTCATTTCTTCTTTCATAGCCGGATTATACCAATATATGGAGTAAATTACAATCTGTAAAACCCGGGAGAGGAAAAGCTCACTGCCCCGAAAGCCCCATCATACAAGGCTTCTACCCAAAAGTAAGTATTTTCACTAACGAGGCCTTTTCTACTTGTTTTTACTGATATATCCGCTTCTTTTAACTACGCAATTTTTTTTGGCAACGGTTGACTGGGCTCTGATTTTATAAACTTCATGGATAAAAATTACGTATAATATATTTCGGAAATATTTTTTTGTTGGGTTGGTATTGTGGGAAACGGCCGAGAGATAAGAGAGACAGTCGGCTGCTTTTAGCACGGGGAAATAATCCCCAAGCTCTCTTATCTCTCTAAGCCAATATAAAGCCAATATAAAGCCAATATAAAAATATGTAATAATTTTTCAATTTTTTCAACTAAAAAAAATTTTTTTATTTTTTTTGCCGATTTTCCGGTAA
>JAGLQA010000537.1 GCA_023137075.1 Candidatus Aminicenantota bacterium | reverse complement strand
GCTTTTATTGACAGATTGAGGGTTCAGAAATATCATTTCAAAGCCCCCAATAAGCGAACCGCCTTTATACACAAATTCTTTTACAGACCCATATTATTAATCATAAAGGGCGCTTTTTATATATACCGGGGTTCATTCAATAGGTAATCTTCAATGGTGCCGGTTAACTTCACCAGGATTCTATCCTGTTCACCTTTCGAGAGATCGACGAGCGGCTGAACCGGGTCGTTTATAGATTGGAATTGGGATAGGGCTTTATGAGAGGAAAATCGTGAGGGGCTGAGGATGACCGGTAAAATAGCCGTGCCATCTGTTTCCGCGGCTTGTAATAGGGCGGGCAGTTCTACTTTTTTTATAAAATCAGAGGCCAGGAAATCCGGCGATATTAACAGCACCGCTACCCTGGCCGCTTCTAAAGCTTTGCTTATTTCTTCTTGCCATTTCATGCCGGCTTTAATGCGGGTGTCGGCCCAGGTATCCGTTTCGATGGCTTCGTCCGGCAGCGCTTTTAAATGAGTCAGGACTCTCTCCAACCATTCCTTATCTTTGTGGGAATAACTGATGAAGATTTTATGGCGCTTTCCGGTTCTCGCCATCCCTGCTTTTTCCATTCCGGCTCTTTCCATTCCTGCTCGTGATATTATCACTTCTTCGATCAACGCGGCTACATCTATATTAACATAGCTTTTCCGGCATTCTATAGTGGGTTGATTTCTGCGGATGCGCTCTTCCAATTCTGCCAGGTCGTGGTAACAAGGTCCGGTATTTTTTTTGCATTTGGGACAATTGCAGGGGATCATCTCTTGGAATTCCAGGTCATGAAAATCGCCATGAATTTCCGCGATAGTTTTACGGATCAGGGAGAGCAGCACTTTCTTGTTGTCGCCTTGCAGGGTAATGATAATCCGTTTCGGGATCTTAGAATATCTCTCCCTGATTAGCGCTTTCGTGTTGGCATACTCCAGCAGCACACCGTATCGCCAATAGGTATTTTTATATATATCCCGGCTGCGTTTGACGATAAAGCGGGCCAGGATTCCTTTGGGCATAAAGGTATAACGGTATTCAAAACGAAGGGGGTCTTCTAAACTACTGGGGTCTTCAAAACCGTGAAGTTCGGTGGGTTTATCGGTGGGCAATAATTGGGGCGCCAGGTATTCGCCCTTCTCAAGCTCAAAACAGAGTTCGAAATTCTTCATCAATAGTAAGAGTACGCCCCGTTTATCCTTATACTTCTCATCCCCCCATATTTTTTTCAGATCGTCTTCATTGAACCGGCCGTGCCTGTCGATAATCTCCTGGTTATCCAACACATTGTAAACGCCCCGGGTCACCCACTCATGGTTAAGGAAGATGGTTTTATCCAAAAAGATATTATTTCTGAAATGCAGAAATACCCCTAAACGATGAAAAAAGTCGCTTAAAAACAGGGCCCGCTCTTCGTTCATACCGTATTTGCCGCACAGGGCAAAATACTCTTCACCACTAATATAATCTTTTCCTTCTTCTTTCAAGGTCTCCAATTCATTACGGATATCCACCCATACCTTGGGTAAAGGGGTGCCGATATCGGGCAGCAATTCTTTGTTTTTGACCACTCTCAGGACCGCCGCCTTTAAGCTGTGGATCGTAGCTCTATACTCATTTTTGCAGCTCACCTTCAGGGAATCGACGATATTGGGAAAGGTTTCTTGATATTCCCGGGTAGACAGGCCGGTATTGGGCTGGTCACACTTATTGAGCAGGATCATTACCGGGCTCTTTTCGCCCAATCTCCCGATGCAATTGAGCCAATAATAAAAATCATCGTGGCGCATGTCTTTCCGGGCTTCGGTAACCAGGAAGTAGAGCGAGCGCCGGGTTAAAAAGAATTGGTGGGTGGCGTGATAGATTTCCTGGCCGCCGAAGTCCCAGATGTTGAGGCGTAACTCTTTGGGCAGTTGCACCTCTTCTTTAGGGATCATCCACTTAAAAATATCGATGCCTTCGGTGCTCTGTTTATCCTTGAAGGTATATTCGGGATTACTCAAAGCCTCGGCCAGCGAGGATTTTCCGGCCCGCTCTTCCCCCACCAACAGCAGCTTGACTTCGTATAGATAATCTTCCTCCTCTTTCTCCAATTCTTTAAAATAGTTTCGTATCCTCTCCAGGTTCTTGCCGGTATCTTTTTCTTTATAGTCTTTCGCAATGGCAATCTCAGGGGGTGGGGATTCTATGGGATTTCCTTCTAAAACTATTCTTTTTAATGCTTTTAATCGGCAAATTTCTTTGGGTAATTCTTTTATTTGATTATCTCTTAAAAACAGGGTTTCTAATTTTTGCAGGCGGGTGATTTCGGGAGGAAGGATGGATATGGAATTTTTGTATTCGGAATTATAATTAGTGTAGTTCCCCAGGTTTAAATAAGTTAGATTTTTTAGTTTTAATATCTCTGTGGGAAAAGTAGAAATTTTACAATTACAAAGTTCAATTAAAGTTAGATTTTGTAAATTTGCTATCTCTTTAGGAATGGATTTCATAGGAGAACTAGCAAACCTCAAAGTTTGTAAATCACCCAATAAGGTAACTGCCTTCGGGAATTCTTTAAAATTGTTATCACTAAAAATGAGTGTTTTGAGATTATTTAAAGATGAAATTTTCCGGGGTATTTCCCGTATTTCGTTTTTT
>JAGLQA010000536.1 GCA_023137075.1 Candidatus Aminicenantota bacterium | reverse complement strand
CGGGCTATTTTTGCTAATCTCACCTACAGCAAGCTTCATGTCACTTCATTTATAGAGTTTAAGAGGTATGAGGATTTTGACAATGAGATTAACAACCCCCCAGTTGCCGACCAGGAGGAAGAGGTTTCTACTCTAAATGATGCCACCGGTGTGAGGCTCTATTTCCAATATGCTTTTTTTGATCCTGATATTACCTTACATTTTAATATAGGCCGGTACCGGGAATATGACGACACCGGAAATAATATTTATACCGGTATCGCTATTGAGGACCTCTGGGAGAGGGTGAATTTGTCGGCGTCCTATGGGGTGAAAGATATTCTTTATAGAATAAAAAAATTTGACGGGCATTTTTTGTATCAACTTACGGACAGGTTGAGTGCGGAAGTGTTTGTGAAAGATAAACGCTATAATGATGGTAATTTTATATTCAGAGAAGAGGATCAAAGCATCCAGGGCTCTTATTCTCCTTATTTTTCCATCTTTGTTTTGCATCAATATTCCCACAATAAGATAATGAACCGGAATCATTTCTTCAGCGGAGGGGTGAAGATATATCTCTCCGGGGGGACAGTGATTGAGATATCGGGTGGAACGATCAGGGGTGGGCAGATTTGTTCAGGAGGTCAGTGCTTTACAGCGCCTCCTTTCAGAGGTTTGAAACTCTCGATCATAAGTACATTTAAGTAGATATAATTTGATAGCGCCGATGTATTCATGGTATAATGACAGTGATGGATTTTCTTAAAGATATGAAGATTTGGCAGTATATCGTGCCGGCTGTGATTATTATCATAAGTCTCATCATCGGTGTCATTATAAAACGAACACTTATCAAACGGATTTCAAGATTGGCAAAGAAGACGAAGTCCAGGTTGGATGATATTTTCATAAAATCTTTAAGATCGCTGATTTTGCCCTGGTTCGTATTATTGGGAGTTTACATCTCGATTACTCTTTTACCCTTTCCCTGGGAAGAAAAAAGTTACTTGAATAAGGTATTTCAATCCCTTCTTGTGTTTTCAATATTCTGGTTCCTGATGCGCTTTCTGGGTGAAGCGTTCATGGCCTATTCTTCCACGCTGCGGAAAAGAATCCCGGAAGCGTCGATTATAAAAAACGCCTTGAAGATTTTTATCATAAGCATCGGTATTTTGATCATTTTGCAGACCATGGGAATTTCCATTACGCCCATTATTACGACCTTAGGAATCGGTGGATTGGCAATCGCGTTGGCGCTGCAGGATACGCTGGCGAACCTTTTCGCCGGTTTTCATATTATCGGCACGCAGAAGGTGAAGCCGGGGGATTATATAAAATTAGAAAGTGGTGAAGAAGGATATGTGATCGACGTTACCTGGCGGGATACAGTGCTGCGGCAGTTACCCAATAATCATATCATCATACCCAATAATAAATTATCTTCGGCAAATTTAATTAATTATTACCGGCCCAAAAAAGTGTTGAATATACTGGTGGAAGTGGGAGTCGGTTATGAATCGGATCTGGAAAAAGTCGAAGAAGTAACCTTAGAGGTAGCCCGGGAGGTTTTACGGGATGTTGAGGGGGGAGTCGAAAGTTTTGATCCTTTTTTGCGTTACCACACTTTTGGGGATTCCAGCATCAATTTTACCGTTTATTTAAGATGCAAGGAGTTTTTCGATAAATTCCTGCTGCAGCACGCGTTCATCAAAGAGCTGAAGAAGAGATACGACCGGGAAGGCATCAATATCCCCTTCCCCATTCGCACGGTTATTATGAAGCAAATTCAAGGAGACATTTAGTGGACTGGGAGCAGATTTTGTTTCAAACTATCGGTGGTTTGGGATTGTTCCTTATGGGGATGAAGATCATGTCCGAAGGTATGCAGAAAGCCGCCGGAGATGGATTACGGAAGACATTGAATTTTCTTACCAACAACAGGATCATGGCAATTTTCGTGGGATTTTTTGTGACGGCGGTTATTCAATCCAGCAGCGCTACAACCGTTATGACCGTCGGATTTGTAAATGCCGCCCTCATGAACCTCAGACAGGCAATCGGTGTTATTTTAGGTGCCAATATAGGTACCACCGTTACCGGGTGGATAGTGACGCTCAAGATTATAAAATTTTCTTTGCCCATGATTGGGTTGGGTGTTTTTATCAGGTTCTTTAGTAAGAGTGAAAAATGGAGGTATATCGGAGAGGTCTTTTTTGGATTCGGTATACTCTTTTTGGGAATGCAGACCATGAAATTGGCTTTTGCGCCACTCAGGGAATCACCGGGCTTTATCGATTTTTTCACCCGGGTCGATGGAAACTCGTATTTTTCTATATTGTTGGGAGTTCTAATCGGGGCAATGACTACCTTTATCGTGCAGTCGAGCTCGGCAACCATCGGGATAACGATTGCATTGGCTTCCCAGGGGCTTTTGAATTTCGAGGGTGCAATATCGCTCATATTAGGTGAAAATATCGGGACTACTATTACAGCGAATCTTGCCAGTTTGGGAGGGAATTATCAGGCCAAGCGGGCGGCCATTGCTCACGCCCTGTTTAATGTGTTCGGAGTTTTTGTAATTCTTGTGTTATTCTATCCTTTTATCGGGATTGTAGAGAGCCTGGTCCCGGGGAATTCCAATTTTATCGTAAGCACGGCCCAACAGGCCGAAGTATATCGGGAGGCGATTGGTTCTAAGCCCTTCATCGGTCAACATATTGCCATGGCCCACAGCCTGTTTAATATTACCAATGTTGTTATTTTTGCGTTTTTGATTCCTTTCCTGGTCAGGATTTGTGAGAAATTAGTTCCCGAACCGAAAAAATTGAGGGAACCCGGCGCCCTACAATTCTCACATATTGATTTCAACCTGATCGATACCCCGGCCTTAGGTATTGCCGAGGCAGAAAAAGAACTCATGGTAATGTCCAGGCGGGTAAGTAAAAGCTCGGACCTGGTCAGGGATATCATTAAAGATGGAGAGAATCGCCGGCGATTATGCGATAAAGTATTGAGAGAGGAGAAAGCGATCGATGAATATCAGAAGTATATTACCGAATTCCTGGTTACCCTATCTTCAAGCGCCCTGTCTGAAACCGACGCTAACCATGTGTGTAATTACATGACTCTTTCCCATAACCTTGAAAAATACGCGGACCACCTGGAACATATCACCCTGATCTATGATAAAATCGACCGCAGAAATATCAAATTTCCTGATGAAGCCAATGTGAGGATCGATAAAATATTTAGCGAAAATGTGAATTTTTTCAATTATTCACTAAAGGCTTTTATGGAAAATGTGGATGCGCAAACCTTTATGAGCAAATCCCAGGTGATGAATCGCCGGGTGAAAAAAATTATTAAAGAAACCAAGGTAGCCCATTTGTCAGCCGTCGGGAGAAGAAAGATCGTCAAAAACGACGCGGCCATTCATTATATGGATATTCTCAATTTTTTGGATGGGATGAGAGCCCAGGCCTATAATATATCCGAGGTGACAAGTGGCACCAAGTACAATATCGGGTAACCGTTAGCTGTGGGTCAACGCGTTTAGCCTTATAAACCCGAACTAAAATTTAAGGAGATTTCAAATGAAATATGTGGTTATTGCAGTCGTATGTTCGCTGGCTCTGTTTTGCCGGAAGAGCCCGGAGATGGAGAAAAATATTTTCCTGGATGAGGTTTTACAAAAGATATACACCCTGCAGGATGAACGCGACTCTGAGCCGCTTCTCGCCTTACTTAAAGAAAATAATCCCCATTATCGCCGCGCGGCGGCCCTCACCCTGGCATCGGTCCAGGAAAAATCCGCGGTTGGGCCTTTAACGGCTCTCCTTTCCGATGGAAACGAGGAGGTGCGTGCCGCTGCCGCTTATTCTTTGGGGCAGATCAGGGATAAATCAGCCGAACCCCGGTTAATGGAGGCCTTTGAGAAAGAAAAATCCGCGCTTGTTAAGAGAGATATCCTGGAAGCTTTAGGGAAGTGCGGTACCCCGAAAGGCCTGGAGTTTATAACCGGGATGAAGTTTCGTAACCGGGACAAACTGCTCTTAACCGGTCAGGCGCGGGGAATTTACCGTTTTGCCCGGCAAAATATAACGTCAACCCGGGGCACGGAAAAGGCCGCTGCCTTATTGGCGCCGGTTTTACCGGAAGATGCCGTTTTTTGGGCCTCTCACTACCTGGCCAGGGGTAGGGGAGTGGATCTGACGCCTTATTACCGGGAATTGATTGAGGCGTTTAACCGGGAAGACAATCTTTTTACCCGGATGAACCTGGTGTTGGCAATGGGCAAAGCGAAAGAAAAAAAAATATCGGAATTCCTGCGGGGCCTTTTATCTTCTCACCGGGATTATCGTATTAAGGTGAATGCCCTCCGGGCCCTTCGGAATTTCGATTATAACCCGGTAAAACACGTGGTGTTGGAGTTGCCGGCAGACCCGGATGTGAACGTATCGGTTAGCGCCGCCCAATATATTCAGGCAAAAGGAGTAAGTGAAGACGCATCGCTTTATTTAGAAAAAGCAGTGGGCTTGTCCAATTGGCGCAGCCGGTCCCTCATGCTGGGCGCTGCTTTGAAATTTTCTCCGGATAATAAAAAGGCGGTTTCGCAAACCATAATTTCAGCCTATCAAGATTCACAAAATATCTATGAAAAAGGCGCTCTGCTGCAGGCCCTCGGCACTTATCCCGACGCTTATAAATATGCTGCTTCCCAGATTTTTTCGAAGAATCACCTGGTGGTAAAAAGTTACGGCATCGCTGCTTTGATTACCATGAGGCGGCATAGGGATTTTCCGGTGGATGATAGGGGTTTGCAGGCGAAATTCGCCGAAATTTTCAAGAAAGCCATCGAGTCCGGTGATATTGCGTTAATCGGTCAGGCGGCGGAGATACTGCGAGATCCGGAAATGAACTTCAAAACACTCTATAAGAGCAGCGCTTTTTTGAACCAGGCCCTACAGAAACTCGACTTGCCGGGAGATATTGAAGCTTACCAACAACTGCGGCAGACCATTATCTTCTTTCAAGGTGACAAAGCTAAATTCCCGGTTCCTGCGAAATCCGAAAACCCGGTTAATTGGGAATTAGTCAACTCAATTAAGCCCGGCCAGGAAGTAAAAATCAGCACTACTAAAGGGAATATAACCATAAAACTTTTAGTCAACGAATCCCCCGGTTCTGCGGCGAATTTTATCCGGTTGATTAACAGCGGGTTTTACCTGGGCGGCAGCTTTCACCGGGTGGAGCCGAATTTTGTAATCCAGGCCGGTTGTCCCCGTGGTGACGGTTGGGGAGGCCCCGATTTTTCCATTCGCTCGGAATTTGCCCCGCTTTACTACCAGGAAGGATCGGTCGGCATGGCCTCGGCCGGTAAGGATACGGAAAGCAGTCAGTGGTTCATTACCCATTCGCCCACGCCCCATTTAGACGGCCGTTATACTATTTTTGGGAAAGTCATATCCGGTATGGATGTGGTCCACAGGATCGAGATAGGAGATAAAATCATCAGTCTCATCCTGGAATTTTGACCATGAAAAATGAAAATACACTCTTGAAATTTTCCTCCTTTTAGTGTAGACTCTATTTGCAGCGGTCGTTTCCATTTATAATAGCTAAATAATGCCGATACACCTATTATATCTCAGGTTAATGGCCGGTGCACCTCTTTTCCGAAGAAAGATACGGGACAACAGAACTGATAAAGGAGGAATGAAATGAGTGAATTAGCGGAAGTCCTGGATAAACAGGCAATCGAAGACATACTTTCCTTAACCCCCAGGCAGGCAAGTATGCTGAATTCTTATTTAAAAGATACAAACAGTGATGATTACGTATCTCAGTTATCATTGAATATTTCCGGTGAAATCGATATCAACCTGTTTGAAAAAGCCTGGGATTTTATTGTGAAGAACAATGAGATGCTGCGCACCAGGTTAAGTCACGACAAAATGAAGAAGCCCACCCAGGTGGTTTTGAAACACTTTCCTGTTGAAACCAGGCACCATGATTTTACGGGCCGCAGCGATGACATGCAGATTGCAGCCGGTAACACCAGGGACGCGGATAGGCAAGAAAAATTCGACCCGCTGCAGGTGCCCTTCCGGGTGACCCTGTGTAAAATCACAAAGGATTCCTTTGAATTGATTGTCAGCCATCATCCGGTATTATTCGACAGCCGAAGCAGCGGCATCATTTTGAAAGAGTTTTTCGCGGCCTATCATCGATTATCTTCCGGTATGGAATCGACGTCAACGAAAAAAACGAAGTTTAAGGAATATACGAAGTGGATTTTCAGCCAGGATGAAACCAGGCAGAAAAGATATTGGAAAAACTATTTATTGGATATTAAAACCGGTACGGAGATTTCCGTGAAGCGCGGCAAAGGGAAAGAAAGTCGGACCTTTGGAAATTTTTATAAGGAATTGGGGAAAGATCTCCGCCTTAAATTAAAGGATTTTATCAGGGATAATAAAACAAAGGTCTCTCGAGGTTCATCGCAAGATGCGGATTCCTTTTATGATTGGGGAGAAATATGTCAAACCTATTCCTCCGTACCGCCGGGTAACGGTTTATCCTTATCCACACTGTTTTATACTGCTTTCGGCATACTTTTACAAAGGTATAATAATAGCAGCGATGTGATTTTCGGAACCGCCGTATCGGGAAGAACGACAAAAATTGAGAATACCGGGGATATTGTCGGTCTCTTCCGTAACATTCTCCCCTTGAGAATACACAGCGAATCCGGCGAAAAAACGGTCGATTTAATCGAAAAGGTAAATAAAGCGCTGCAAAAAAGAGTCGAGTATGAAACGGCTTCCTTAGACCAAATAAAAAAGTACAGCCGTTTTGATAAAAGCGAAGAGCTCTTCGATACGCTCCTGGAAATAGAGCACAATCCCCTGGATGTTGACCAAATTCAGGGCGAAGGCCCTTTAACCGTGAACTCCTATTCGAAGTTTGAAATGCCTGCTTATGACTTCACAATGGTCCTCACGCTGTCAGACAATATCGATTTCAGGATTATCTTTAATAACGAAGTTTTTGAGAAAGACACGATAGAAAGGTTGGCGTCTCATTTCATCAATATCTTAGAGGATATTACCGGGAGTTCCGCAAAAGAGTTAAGTAGAATAGAGATGTTATCTTCGCCGGAGAGGAGACGGTTGGTATATGATTTTAACCGCCGGGAAACCGATTTTCCCACGCAGCGGACAATACCGCAGGAATTCTCGGACCAGGTAGACAAAACACCGGACCATACAGCCGTTGTGTATAATGAAGAGGAGGTCGGTTATAGAGAATTGGATGACAGGTCGAATGTAATGGCCCGGTTCCTGCTTGAGCAGGGTCTGGTCCGGTGCAACATGGTGGGAATAATGGTAGACCGGTCATTAGAGTTGATAGTAGGAATTCTGGGAATATTAAAAGCCGGCGGCGCCTATGTGCCTTTAAATGGAAAAGCGCCCCTGGCACGCAACCGGTTTATCATGGCTGAGTGCAATGTTAAAATCTTACTCACCGGCAGCGATATACGCGAGCAAACAAAGGTTGAAGGAGAAATCGAATATTTTGAAATTCATTCCACCATGTTAGAAGACGTGAGCCTGATTGCCGGTCTCCCGGAAGAGCATAAAGCCAAAAGGGATTTTTCGAGTTCTTCCACGGATATTAACTCATCAACCTATCCACCGGTAAACTCGACAAATGCATCACCTGAAGACCTGTCCGAGTTCCAAACTCTAAGCTCACCGGAGGATTTTGCCTATGTCATCTTTACCTCCGGTTCCACCGGTACACCAAAAGGTATAGCTGTCACCCATGCCGATCTATCTCCTCTTTTACACTGGGGGTATGAAACCCTGAGAATCGGAACAGGAGATCGAACGCTGCAAAATCTTTCGGTATATTTCGATTGGTCGGTATGGGAGATATTTATCACTCTTACTACCGGGGCCGCTCTTTATGTAGCTCCCAATGAAGTGCTGCGCAATTCCACGGCTTGCATAGATTTTATGAATGCAAATGATATTACCACCTTCCATGTCACCCCGACTCAATATCGCTATATTGCTGCGAAAGGTAAAAAACTCCCCACCCTTAAATACCTGTTTCTCGGGGCGGAGAAGTTAACCTATGACCTGTTTGAACGCAGCCTTGCCTCGGT
>JAGLQA010000535.1 GCA_023137075.1 Candidatus Aminicenantota bacterium | reverse complement strand
TACCTGTTAAAAGAGTGCCGTTGGTGGTCACGGAAAATTTTAAATTTTTCTTTTCCTTTTTATTTTTTTCTTGTAAAAGCAGTGCAGCGTGTTCAATTTTTTCATAAGCCAGCAGCGGTTCTCCCCCATAAAACCCGATATATATTTTAGCGCCGCTTAACAAAGGGTAAAAATAATCGACTGTTGTTTCGACAGTGGCATTATTAATGGTCTTTTTCTCTTTTTTTTGAAAGCAGTAAGAGCAGTTAAAATTGCAATCATCGGTTACGATAAATGTAAGATTGTTTATCCCCATCTTTTACTCCGTGAATAATGTAGGGGCGAAGCATTTGCCAACTCTAAATGTTTCGCCCCTAAGGCACAGGAAATTAAAGTTCCGTAATTTTCGTAATCCATTGTCTTTATCATTTAAGTATCCTAAACCCTCACCGTATTTGTTTAGCCTATGTCTGCCCGCGGAAGATCGATACAGGCCGTCTCCAGGATTGGATTCACGTCTGCTCGCGGAAGATCGATACAGGCTGAAAACAGATCATTGTCTGTTCCTGCCGTGATTTTTTGCAGTTGGTCGAGCGCCAGTACTGCGATCCCTTTGTTACTGTTCTGCGGATCCGCCCCGTCGATAAATTCCTTTAACAGGGAAAAACACTTTGTTACATTTTCTTTTTTTAAGTTGCCCATTTTGCAACCTCCTTATAAGTTTTATTCGAGCTTCTGAGTTGTACTCTCAAAATCTCTGGACTTATGATAGTATGTTTTTTCCCCGGAACCTATAAATATCGAATCAAAAACCATAAAAATCGAACCAAAGCACAGCTCCGCCCAGGAATTACCTGCTAAATGGCATAAAGTACCCCTCTTTAATATCGAAAAGTGATTTTTGTTCTCCACCGCAGCGGCCCCTTTTACCGTGCGGTGCACCTCATCTCTTTTTTATTTGTGTTTATTCATGTAAATTCGTGGGCCAAATAGTTTGCAGTAATATTGAGAGTCTATTCTGCTTCTGCTACCTGGAAGGTGTGGGGAGGTCTATGGAATTTCTCCCTGAAACACTTTGTGAAGTAAGCGGAACTGGAAAAACCTACTTCAAAGGAGACTTCGGTGACATTGCCGAAATTTTCTTTCAGCAGTTGAGCTGCCCGCTTGAGGCGGTAGGATTGGATAAATTGGTTGGTCGATTCGCTGGTGATGGCGCGTATTTTGCGGTTCAAAGTCGTTCGGCCCATGTACAGGGCCTTCGATAGTTTATCCACGCCGAATTCCTCGTCGGATATATTTTTTTCAATGGCCTTTTTTAATTCTTTCATAAACTCCTGGTCTACCGAAGATACGGCGATTTCCGTGGGCTGCAAGACCATCTCCCGCTGGATTTTTTCTTGCAGGCCGCGGCGCAGGTCGATCAGGTTTTTGATGCGGGTGAGCAGGATTTTGGTATTGAAAGGTTTGGTAATATAGTCGTCGGCCCCGGTTTCGAGTCCCTGGATCATGCTCTGTTCCGAAGCTTTTGCGGTTAGCATGACAATGGGAATATGGCTGGTTTGCACGTCCTTTT
>JAGLQA010000534.1 GCA_023137075.1 Candidatus Aminicenantota bacterium | reverse complement strand
TTTTTAAATCAATGGTGCGGCAAACCAGCCCATGGTCCGCAGCATGCAATTGTGCCCACACATTCTATCTCGGTGTATGGAAGAGGACCATCAACGGTTACCATTACATACTATACCGAAGGTACCATAAGTCAATCACCATCAACAACACCGGAAATATATGCAATTAAAAGGAGGAATAAATGTTATCCAAAAAATTGCGAAAAAGATACTTTTTAATGGCGTTTATGATCTGGGCTCTCACGCTTTTTCCTACTGGTTCCCTTGAAGCCACGCACTCTAAAATTTTGACCGTGGTACCCCAATACGCCCAGGAAGCCTACATCTGGTGCGGCCCGGCTGCAGCCCAGATGACATTAGCAGGTTACCCGGGTGGGAGCTGCAATAAGTTACAGGAAGATATCTGGTTGAAGATTCAAGATTTCAAAGTGGAATCTGTCTGGGATACCGATCCTGTAGGAATGGAAAAAGCCCTGGAATACATGGACAGTGAAACACCCTGCAGTTATTCCGTCAATTGGGTTGTCAAAAATAAAAATACTGCGGCTGAACTTATGAAAGTGGTTGCCTACTGGATGAACTATAATAGTTTCCCTGTAACCCTGTTGCTGAGTACCGATGCTCACAACATCAACGTCCCCTCCCATCAAGAACACTGGGTGGTGGTAACCGGCATCGTGACCGATGTCGATCCCCTGACCAATTCAACTGTTAACCTGGAAGCCGTGCTGATCCATGATCCGGCCTTTTCGGATATCGGCTACCCCACTATTAACAGGTACTGTACCGCCAGTCAATGGGGAACCCTATTCCAGGCAGTAAACAAACCCGCCAGCACCTATCATGGAAAATACGTGGCAGTGGTTGAGCCGCCTGAAGTTACGGGCATAGCCATTATACCGTTGGAGATTTTGAAAGGTGTGGTGATAAAACCGAATGAAGCAGTGAGATACGCGGAAAAATGGCTGAAAAAATACAAAATATCCGATATCGAGGGCTACCGGTTGTTGAAAGGAGCCGAACCCTTAAACCCTCTACTGGTGAACAGGAAACATGGCGGATATTTTATCGTCCCCTATGCTTCGGCCGCAAAGACCGATGAAAATAATCCACAGGGTAACCTTGCCGGGGCAGCGGTTCTCATCAATGCATACAAAGGAAACCTAAAGGAAGTAGGCCTATTCCAGCCGATGAAATTTATGGGGAAAGATAAGGCTGTACAAATTGCCAGGAATTACCTGAATATCAAATCGACCAGGAAAGTGAAAGCCGAACTGGTGACCAAAATCAAGGGGCGTTCCTTTAGCAGATACTTTCCTTGCTGGAAGATTACCCTGGATAGGAAGCTCGTGCATGTGACTCAAAAAGGGGAAATAATCAGCAATGAACTGCCGATTACCCCCGGTACGCGGCCTTGCCGCAAGAAGTGGTCTGCCAGTATCCACGGCGGCACTACTTTTCCTGTCACCGATTTCGGCAGCCGCTATGACAGCAGCTTCATGTTCGCCCTCAACCTGGATTACCATTTCAACAAACAGCTTTCGGCAGTTGCCCTCGCCGGTTTCAACCATTTCAAAGCCGCTTCTGCCAGTGTTAGCAACACCCACTGGTGGAACTTCTCGGCAAACCTGAAATGGGAATTTTCTACCAACTCCACAAGACCCTATATGAATGGCGGCTTCGGTTTATATGTCCCCAAAACCGGTACTGCAAAACCCGGGTTTAATGTGGGCGTCGGTCTCGATCGTTCCTTGAATCCAAACCTGGTTTTAGAGGTTGGGATGGATTATCATCACATCCTGACTAACCAGGAAGATCCGGAATTTTACACCGCCCATATCGGGTTGATTTTCCGCTTTTAAGAATTTTTCTGATAAACGAGAAAGGGCATTCCCCGTTCCCGGGGGAATGCCCCTTCTGCTTCAATTGGAAGATCTCGGAGCAGCGCGTGCAAAGGTGTAAGTAACTCAGGGACGGCAATGTGAAGGTTGGGTTTATGAAATGAAAAAACGAGCAGCGTAAAGTGGATGAAATAAAAGGAGGGAGGGGTGGGAAATTTAAGTAAAAAAATATATAAGATAAAAAGTTTTGAAGTTTTTCTTTAAAAACTTTTAACAATACAAAATTTAAAAACAGGAGGTTATTATGTTTCGATTATTTGTTTTGGTTTTGTTTTTAGTAGTGTCATTTCCTTCTAACGCATTTGCCGGAAATGCTGTTCCGACAGGTGAGCCGCCGGAAAATCCTGACATTATAGCAAAGTCGATTGAGAGATGCTGTAAGAATTTCTTTATAAAGAATAAAGAAAGTAAAGATTATTCGGCCTTAATTGTTCACCGTACAAAAGAGGTTTTCGGAATTAATGCGGGGATTAAGGAATTTGCCGGAAAGAAACCGTTATCTATCCATCCCATTTATGCATATGGGATCGATGGAGTTGCTTATTACGAGGTGTGGCTAACCAATGATGGGAAAAATCCGGCAGGTTGGTTACTTTTAAGTGTTTCAGGGAAAGACTATCCTCTCGTAAATTTCTCACATGAAGGTATACCATACTCTAAAAAGGTTCTTGAGAAAGCTCGTGAAAAAGGTATCAAGTTTAAGAAAACTAACAAAATTTACCGGTTTGGTGTTAGTTATTTTACACTTGAAAACAAAAAGGGTAAAAAACTTGCTGAATTTGGAGAAATGCCCAGGTGGGTGTCGACAGGTGTTGAAGTTGGTAATGGCGGTAAAGGAGATTCAAAGACAAAGAAAATTACCAGGGAAGCTGCGGAAGATTCTATAATAGTTAAAGAGGGAGTTCATTATAAAACGATCGATAACTACGATTCTCTGAAAAAAAATTTCCCAAAAAGCTATTTCACACAACGGCGGGCAACATTGGCACAGGATATGCAAAAAAGCATATTTCCCAAAAAAGGTCATGGAGAAGCATATAAACTTAAAAAGGCTGGCAAGTATAATTACTGGTGGATTGGTGGGACACAGTGCCTGTACACTCAAATTCCCAAATATTCCGGTTATAATTGGACAGGCTGTTGGTCTGGCTGCAACAATAATGCATGGACAAGCCTGTTCGGATGGTGGGATAAAAATAAAGGTAAGGGAAGACTGATTCCGACAACCAGTGCAGGAGAAACTTGCCCGACTCTGCGTAATAATAAGAAACGCAGGGCTGTAGTAGACCCGATTCAAATGTGGTTTCGGGGTAAGTGTAGTACGTATTGCAGTGGTGGTGGTGGTTGGACCTATTGGAAAAAAGCCTGGAAAGGATATCGGTGGGCTCATTACCAGGGATATGGCTGGTCGTACTGGTATCGATGGTGTAACAGTGCCGGATGCAATGTGGACCTGGCAAATATTTTGGTTGATTGTATTGCTAATAACCGTCGCCCTGCACATGTAGGCGCCAATTCCCATTTTTGGGTGGGTTATGGGTTTGCCCAGTGGAGTACGAATACCGATTGGACCTTGGTCTACTGTTATCCCGGATGGGATGATGATCACGACGATGATGTTTGGATCTGGTGGCGTGACATAAACTCAGTAACAAGAGTATTTGTTTATTAGATCGGGAGGGTCAGCTTCTCCCTCCCAGGA
>JAGLQA010000533.1 GCA_023137075.1 Candidatus Aminicenantota bacterium | reverse complement strand
CCGATATCTATGTTTTGTTCCGGTTCTATTTCTTCCGGTTGAACCTGTTCGTCCGACATATAAACGTTCTCCTGGGAAAAATTTCTGTCTATTTTGAGAATAAAGCAGTCGTTATTATACAAAAGATATCGTCAAAAAACAACAAAAGATCGTTCGGGACAGTCACCGGGTGTTTTGGGGTTAGAAACGCAAGGCAAGGGGTAGTAAGAAGAAAAAGATGATGATCCCTTTTCCCCATACCGTTAAAGAACGGCCGTTATGATCCAGGGATTCTTTTTTGTGTTTAGAGAAAATTCCCCAAAATCCGGCGATTATAAAAAGAATCAGCATTATTGCGGAGATAATGATTGCGGCTGTGCGGGAAACGTCCAGGCCTACGAGATCCGTCAGCCAGGAGAAGGGGGCAATAAAAAAAATTCTTTTAAAATCGAAAAGTAAAAGAAGTCCGAGGTAGTAAAAAAAGGAAATGAAAAATCTGCGGTGGCCGGCGCCTAACATTATGATTATCAGGAGAGGGAGAAAGAAATAGACCATATAAGGGATTTTTAAACACTTCGAATTCTCGATAGGATTGAGTATGAAAGATATTCCTCTTTCGTTCTCACCGGTAGATATTTGTTTTGCCAGGGTTTTAAACAGTTGTGGAAACAGGGAGATGCCGAAATAAAAAGCCTTTGCCGGAACATTTTCTCTCCCGGTTTCGATAATTTCCGAGGGATGAAAAAAGAAGGTGGTTATTCCGGGTTCAGCATAGACATTCATAAGACCTAAGTTCACAAAGCGCCCGGCGCCCCTGTTATTAACGATAAAAACATTCGGGTGAATTATATCATAATAAGAAACGATGCACTTATCATTAATAGTGGTTTGCGAGATTAACGCTAATTTTTTTTGTGCTTTATTATAGGTCGAAAGCCCTAAAAAGGTAAAGTCTTCAATCCCGGCTGTTTTGCTGTGTTTTAATTCTAATTTCGAAACATTCCACCACAGCAAATGATCCAGGAAGCGCACGGTAAACAACAGCAGCAGTACCATCAAGGTTGCGGTGATAACTTTTAAAACCGAAACCTTCTCCCTGGACTGTGATTCATCATACAGTGTTTTACCCGGGGATTTTTCATCTAGTTCCGTCATATTTTCTGAACGCCCACTGCTTTTGCGCAGGTAGGAGGGAAACCCGACAGGTTCGAAACAGGTAAGTGGGGGTTTATTCACCCCGGCAGATTTTATAAGCCTCGTCTACGGATTTGCCGTACACTGTAATGGCTGTTACAGCATTACACATTCGTACTGCTTCGTCAAAGGATTTCTGGTGAATGTTTCTTCCCGTGGCATTACCGGCCGCGCCGGAAATGAAAATCTGGTCATGGAGACCCTGTAAGAAGGCCTTCGGGTCGATGCTGGATCCGCCGGCGCAAATGACCCTGGTTCTTCCGGCAGCTTTGGTCGCCTGTTTGAGAATCTCAGCCGAACTTTCACCCTCTTTTTTGGGATAATTCACTTTAACGAAATCGGCTCCTAAAGTAGCGGCAACCCCGGTTGCCCCGGCAATCAGGTCCGGATCTTTTTCATCTTTAACGTCCTGTCCCCGGGGATAAATCCAGAGCACGGAGAGCAACCCCAATTGATGGGCTTTGTAGACAGCCTGAGTCGCTTCTCGCAGCATCATGTGCTCGAATTCGCTTCCTAAGTAAATGGTATAACCGACTCCCAGGATATTCAGCCCGGAGTTATTCTTGAACGCGGCCACCTGCTCGACATCGATCAACTGCAGCGAAACCGGGTCTCTCCGGGCTGTTTTTACTAAGTTTGTTTTTGAATTTAATTTTACCAGGTAGGGGACTTCCGGGTAATCGGGTCCATAAAGTGAGATTAATCCCATTTGTGTGGCGAAAACACCGATCTCAGCGGTATCGGCCACTTTAAACAGGTGTTCCGGGGTGTTATCGTCCGGGGAAATTCCCTGGCCGTAGAAATCTTTATTCAGGTGCTCGATCTTTTGATCGCCGGCATAGAGCATTAAGCGACCGGAACTCCTGGTAATTTCATCGTAATTGCTTAGATATTCGTTGATACTCCCACTGGGAATATCCGCGGGAATATACGTATTTTCATCCATTTATTTACCTCCAGGTAAGAATATTACCATGATTTAGATCATTTTTTCAAGTCATTACGGCTTTATCTCCGGAATTTGTTATACCCGGAGAACTTTGGCCAACCAGGTAATTTCTAAACTTTAGTAAAGTTTAAGCGTTAAATTCTATATGTATTACTCTTTTTTGTCGCCAAAGATAACGCTTTTAAAGGCTCTGCCGGTGTAGGTGTTACCTTTTGATAACTTCATCCAGGTACCCATTCCGAAATCCGGGTAACCGAGGGTCATGAAAAATTTGCCATTAAACATAACTATCTTATCTTTCATAACCACGAATTCGTAGGGCAAATAAGCGTCAACTTTCGTTACTTTTTTGTCTAAATATTTGAGGAACCAATTCTCACCTTCTGTCTGATGGGTCTGGGCACAGCCATATACGGAGACTTTTTTCCCTGGGAAACTCATAGAATAAACCTTCTTCGCAGTACCGATATTATTGGCGAAGTTGGCTTCGATCCTTTTTATTGTTTCATCATACTTGATTTTCTTTGCCAGCACAACGACATCATCAAAATAGGGCATGAATATCATGAAGTGATATTTTCTGAGCTTTTTAATTGTAAGTCCCTTTTTCGAACCGAAAGGTTGATTCTTTATTACTGATAGGCCTTTGAACATATTTACGATTTTGAAATTTAAAACATTGTAATCTTTCTCAACTTGCGGGAAATCTTTCCGGAAATAGGCATTGCCCCAATAGGGAAGATTCCGGTATGATATTTCGATATTATCCCCTTCCTTGTAGAGGGCAAATCTTGT
>JAGLQA010000532.1 GCA_023137075.1 Candidatus Aminicenantota bacterium | reverse complement strand
GATTATGTTGATACCGGTAAATAATCCTGGTATAATGAATTTCGAAAAAGTGGAACACGGAAAATGAGGTCAATAATGCCAAAACACTTCGTAATTCTTTTTTTAATAACTGCGCTGACCGGCTTCGCTCATCCTGGAGAAACAGAAACCCTGTTAAAAATTCCGGTCCGGGTTGCCGCGGCAGGAGGTCTTGAAAAGAATCTTGTTAAAAAGGATTTTAAACTTTTCATTAACGAAGAACCCAGAAATATCGTGGCGTTTTTTTCAAAAAGCAGGTCCCTATACCGGGTAAAATCAAAACGAAACTTCGTTCTCTGTTTTAATATAACCGAAGGGGGGAAAAATACGGAAGATGCCGTATCCCACTTTGTCCAACATATATTAATGGACGGTGACGGGCTTATCATCCACTCACCGGTAAAAAAAATAGTCCGCCTGGACTCCACGGGTGATAGACAAAAAATAGCAGGGGATATAAATAAGATCGTAAAAAAAAACGGCGCAATCTATAAAACAGACCTGGAAAGGGTGGTGGGTAATTTGGAAGATCTGGCCAGGATGGTGGCTCTGAATCCCGTAAGTATCACATATTTTATCAATACCTATGCCCGGTTGTTCAATGATTTCAAAATGAAGTTCTTAATCCCGGGTTTAAGTAACTATAATCAACTCGCTTCCTATTTAGCGGGTGAAACGGAGGAAAAGTGGTTGATAAACTTCCGGGAGGAGAAAGTCTTTCCCACCTTCCCGAATTTCCAGGCTGCCAAAGAAAAGATCAGGTCTTATACCGCCGGTATGAAAAAATCGCAAGCAGATAGGGCCGCGGATATCAACAGCGGTTTAGACGCCATTGAAAAAGCCATGAGTTTTTCGGAAAGTTATCCCATGGAGGCCATTCTGAATTTTATGCTGGGTCTTAACATCAACTATAATGTGATTTTTTATAAGAGAAATACAAACACCCCGGGTAATAACGGGATAACACCAGGTTATATAGGTGTTTTTAAGAATTTAGCCAGAAAAACAGGCGGGATTTTTATCGACACCCCTAACCCGGCAGCGGCGTTAAATGCAGTAAAGAAGAATATTGATAATTACTACGAGGTGGTTTTTAAATTTAACGGCAAATTGGAAGACAAGCAGATAAGAGTGGAAGTTACAAAGCCCGGCACGAAGGTGTTTTGCCGGGAGCGATTTTTAAAAGAGGAGATAAACGCTATTGTCGAAATGATAGGTGAGGCCGGAATAAAGATTACCGGATACACATTAAACGGGTACAACCTGAAATTCAAAGTGTCCGGGTTAAAAATCGCTAAAGATGAAACCTCCGGCAGCAGCAAAACCGGGCTTGTCCGAATCGACATTAAGCTGATTAATGACAAGAATGAGGTGATTCATCAAACAGGCAGGGCCTTAAGATCGCAGGAAGGCAGCATCGATATATCGGTGAATTTACCGGCAGCGAACCGGGGCTATTTTAAATTAACGATTGAAGCGGTTGATCTTGTGTCCGGGCGGAAAACCGAATTAAACAAATATATAAAATTGAAGTAATGATTGATTGACTTTTTTTAAAAAAACTGGTATAAATTCAGCAGGAGCTAAAATGAAGAAAGTAATATTTATACTGGTTTTCTTTGTCGGAATTTGTTATGTGCATGCGGGTGAAGGAACCTATTCCTTGACTTTAGATGCCGGCTTAAGGAATATTACCGGCGTTAAGGATGCGGGCGGCAACAATTTATACGAAGAAGTTTATGGAAAAAATAATCTTGCCTATGGAATTGATTTCGGATACAATTTCGGAAAATATTTTCAGGTATTTTTACACGGCGAGTATTTTTCAGCCAAAGGAGAACTCACCGTCACGAAAGAAGACACCACTCTGACCATTATCCCCATGGAATTTGGATTCCGGTTCAAGTACATGTTAGGCAGAGAAATGTTTTACCCCTATATCGGCATGGGGGCCGGCTACTATCTATACAAAGAAGAAAATGTGATAGGTACCGTGGAAGAAGGGAAGGCCGGTTTCTTTGGTGAAATCGGGTGCAATATTTATTTTGTAAAATCCTTCTTTTTAGATCTGAAAGCCAAATACTTGATTATAAAAATAGAGGGTAGCGAAGAGACGGTCGATTTAGGCGGGCTGGCTCTAATGGGAGGAATCGGGGTTTCTTTCTAAACTGTAAAACTTTCCCCAGGGCACGGTAGCACGGTACCGGAAGCTTCGCCGGTTTTGTAGGGGTAGGATTTGCTCTCTCCCCGGTTAATTTTTTATTTAGCTTTATAGAAAATGCATGATCCAGCTAAATATAATCACTCCACCTGTCATATAGAGAAATAACTTCAAACCGTACCCTTTGATTTCTTTTATTGAATCGTACCTGATAAAGGCAATTAAAGTAGACACAATAATCGCGTAAATTAACATGGTAATAAGGTGGCTTTTAAAGATCATTTTCTTCTTCCTTTCGCTATATCGAAGGCATTTAGGGCAACCAGGTAGTTGATCAACCCGGCGCTGACTAAGTAGGTGGTGCCGTAATGATAAGTGGTGGCCTCGATATTTCCTTTCCCGAACCCAAGTAGATTGATCAGGAAATAAAAAATCCCATTTCCTAAATCGCCAAGGAAGCCGAGGATGATTAGCGGATGGAAATTTTTGGCGTCGTAGAATTTTCCCTGCATGATAATGCCGAAAATTAAAAGCAGGGCAATTCCCGTTAGAAAAACGGTACCTTTCAGGTATTTTTTTTGTATAAAATGGCCGCTTCCGGGAAACAACCAGGATAAAAAGAATAGAATGTATGGTTTCATCTAGGGATTATACTAAAATTTCGCCCAAATCACAAGGGAAAAGTGAAGTCCAGATGTTTATTTCAGGAAGCGGTTAATCTCTTCGTATTTACTTTTCCATTCTTCGAAGGAACTGAAATATTCTTCCCAAAGCGCTAATTCATCCCACTCCTCAAATATACCTTCACCCCGGTCGATTCTTTCCTTGAAGCGGCGGAAATCAAGACCGTGTTTTTCTTCCATCTCCAAACAGCGGATCCTGAAATATTCCATCTTATTTAACGCTTTATAAATCAGTATATTCGTGACCTCAAAATTTGAAATCCCGGGACTGCTGCTCTTGGGGAATTTTATTTTCACATTTTCTTGCAAGCTGTCTGCCATTTTTATTCTCCGATAACTAAAAGGGCATTTTACCACTAAGAAAAAAATTTTTCAAATCATTTTTTTATTTTTTTTATTTTTTTTTAAAAAAACCGGATTGGAACCCGAGACGCCTGCAAGTATGGTTTTTAAATTTTCCTGAAAGA
>JAGLQA010000531.1 GCA_023137075.1 Candidatus Aminicenantota bacterium | reverse complement strand
TAAGTCAAAATTAGAATTGCTGTAACAATAAAGACGAAAGGGGATTACCTGATCCAACCGTAGGGCACACCGGCTTTACGGGCTTTTTCAGGGAGGGCGTCAAACTCCGCCTGGAGCTGCTTTAACGTTGCCTTCTGCCCTTCTACTATTTTTTGCATACTTTCCTTATGATCCTTAATTCTCTGCTTCTCAATGGGCAAATCCATGATAAAATATTGGGTCGTCAACCGGTTGAGTTCCAATTGGTTTTTCTCAAGCCTGTCTTTTAGTTCCTTTATTCGGTTTTCCAGGTCATTCTTCAATTTCTGCCAGTATTCTTTTGTCTTTATGGGATCAACTTTTTCCGGTTTTTCCGGTTCTTCGGCCCTTTTTTGAACAGCCGGTTTATTTTTCGTATCATTCTTCTTCTTCGACTCTCCATACTTCTTCAGTATTTCATTGGTAACGACAACAGTCTTCTTGTTCTGCTCTTTTAATTTTTTTCGTCTCTCTTCCTCCTGTTTTTTCAACTTTACCAGGTCGACTTCATCGGCATGAAGGTTCACCTCGGGCACAGAGAGACTGAAAATCAGGAGGAGAATTACCGGGAGAAGAAAAATTTTTTTCATTTTCCTATTACCTGGATGTTTACCGCCCTATTTTTTCTCCGCTGTTCTTCGGTGGTATTGTCAAAGGGAGTATCTTTTTCACCGTAATAATAGGTGTCGATCAGGCTTTCGTCAAGATTGAATTCTTTTATCAGAAGATTCTTTATGTTTTCAACTCGTTCCTGGGATAGTTTCAAATTATATTCCATCCCGCCGATACTGCAGGTGTAGCCTCTTAATATGACCCGGTATTTCGATGCCGAATTGATGAATTCCTTTACCCTGATAATCTCACTATGCTGCTCGGGAGTTAACACTTTTTCATCGAGATTAAAGAGAAGATTGAGTTCCAGGGTCTTTTCCTCCACGGGTGTTGTCTCCATATCCTCAAGGGCGTCTATAATTAGGGGAACCTCATCCTCTATATCCTTACCGGTTTTTTTCTCGTCTATTTCAGGCATTAATACCACTTTTGTGCCGACATTAACGGGCAAAGCGGATTCTATAATCCTGATGGTTGAATTTGTGTTCTGCGGATTAATCACGACTCCTGAGCCGATAATAAGTGGTGGAAGTTTCTTCTTAAAATTCTTATAGAATAATACAAAATCCCCTTTTGAAACAAAAGCCTTTCCAATGTCGATGGTAATGTAACTTTCGGCTCCCGTATTATTTTTTACAATATCCATATAAAGGTTGGTATACACCACGTTGCCTTCGACAGGAGACCGGGGCAGCACGCAGCGCTTGTAATCTATCCTCTTTTTTCTGAGAGTGTTTTCCTTTTTATAGGGAAGCGCTATATCGGTGAGTTCTACAGGCGCGCAGCTATCCCTCAAAGTAATGACCGCCGTGTTCTCAAATATGCAAGAAATCACGGCCAGTGATTTCTTCAGGAAATAGGTGCCGAGTTTCTTCGAGGTAAAGGGGTTGCGGATTTTTTTGCCTTTGGCAATGATGATAAACATATCACCTACTTTATAACCATCCAGTGAACCCTTGTTAATAAAAAGCTTATCGTTGTCAATATAGGTAACCCTATCGAAGTCCATTTCCTGGGAACCGGTGATACGAATATCCTCACTGATCCGCCTGGTGATAAAGTAGGAACAAATCAGGTCGGTTTCTGCGATCATGAGCGGCTCATCCAGGTAGGCGACATACCCCTTTGAGGTGTCTATCTTCTGAGATACCAGGTTTATAACAATTAACAAAAAAACGAAAGTAAATGAAATTTTTTTCATCTTCTCCTCCTTTCCATTCCGGAACCGGAGCTATTAGCGTCCACCCGTTGAATGGAAGAGCAATATCTATGAAGTTTTTTTAATACCATAATGTTTAAACCGCTATACATCACACCTCTTTAATAAAACAAAAATACTTTTTTGTCAAGTATTTTTTTTCTTTATATCCGTAATATAACTGTAAAAATCGACTTTTCCGCCTTTTTTCAGGGAAATTTATAAAATGGAAAAAAATTGACATAAAAATAGGATTGTAGTAGTATTATATTCTGGATTTAATTTTAGAAAAAAAATGGCAAATAGAATTATTGAAAACCCGGTTCCGTTAATTTTAAAAACGATTTTAAAGGATAAGGCCAGTGGTGAATTAATAGTAAAGGGAGAAAATTTTGAGAAGAGACTCTATTTTATTAAGGGAGATTTAGTATCTGCCAGGACAAACTTGATCCAGGAGAGATTAGGGGAAATTTTATTCAAAATCGGTAAAATCGGTCGCGCCCAGTTCTGGAACATCCATAAATTGTTAGAGGGGAAAAATGAAAAGGTCGGAAAGATTTTAGTCCGGAACGATATTTTGACACAGCGGGATTTATTCCTTGCTCTAATCTACCAGGTAAGAATCATTGCTATCTCGACCTTTTCACTGTTTTCCGGTGATTGGGACTTTATTCAAAAGATACCGAAAATACCGGAAGACTCAAGTTTCAAGATAGATCTGGCAGATGTTATTACCGAGGGGATAAAAAGATTACGGAATACCTCGTATTACAGGAATAGATATTATTATCATTCCCTTAAAGTAAACCCGGTTCCCGGGTCGCTGCAGCAGACCCTATCCCAGGAAATCGTAAAGTTTGCCGGGCTGCTGAAAAATTTTGATAACCTGCCTAATGAAAAGATTGTGTCGAAATTAAAGATTGCCGAAGATACCTACTGGCGAAATGTGGTACTGCTCTTTCTGGTAAATATTATCGAATTCGTGGAGATTAAAATCGAGAAAAATATCAGCAAGAATATAGATGAGATCATCAGGTTATACGAGAAATTACGATCGAATAAAATAGACTATTACGACTTATTTGCCCTTAAAAGCAATGCCACCCTTGATGAGATAAAAAATGTCTATTTCAGTTACGCTAAAAAATATCACCCGGATCGGGTGGCACAGGCCCCCGATCCCGAAATAAAAGAAAAATCCAATTTTGTTTTTTCGGAAATTAATAAAGCCTATGAAATCCTGACCGATGATGATAAAAGAAGGATGTATGACACTAAAGGACACCCTGATGGCGCCGGCGACGAAGCGGCCCGAGAAAAAATGGTCGAGAGAGCCAGGACCTTATTCAGGAAAGCCAAGACGCTCTATGACGGGAAGAAATTCTGGGAGGCTGTCGCTCTCCTCGAGGAGGCAATCCGGATCAGTAATGATAAGGCGTCTTACTTCTTATTATTGGGTATATGCCAGATTGAATTGCCTTCCATGAGAAGGGTGGCGGAAAAAAATCTCCAGAAAGCAGCCGAATTAGAGCCCTGGAATGTGGAAGCCTATGCGGCGTTAGGGCTTTTATTTGCTGCTGAAAGTCAATATAAGCGTGCCGAAGGATTCTTCAGGAAAGCACTGTCCATTAACCCGGACCATGCCCTGTCGCGGAAAAAATTAAATGAAATTACTGGAAACGGTGAGAAGAAAAAAAAGTTTTCTTTTTTCGGTAAATCTAAGAAGTGATTTCGCGGTGTTTTTTTTAAGCGAAGTACTAAATTGCAATTCGGGACATTCCGAAAGGTACTAAATTTCAATTTCGGGCGAAATTAAATTATTTCCGATATATTATAGGGGCGGAATTAAAAGTAATTCCAAAAAGATTCGGATAAAATAAAGAAAAGGAGTTAAGCATGAAAAAAATTCTATTACTCATACTTTTTGTGTTATTGGTCGTTGTCCCTATGCTGCGCCCGGAAGATGTTATTCAAAAAGAATTCCCGGCAGCGGAAGGGGAAAAACTTGAAGTTAACCTTAAAAGCGGTGGCTCCATAAACATCTCCGGTTGGGATAAACCGTCTGTATTAATCAAGGTTCTTTTAAAAGGTGAACCGGAAGAAAAATGGGACTTCAAGTTTCGCAAGACCGAGTCGGGTGTTTCGGTCGCATCCCGTCATCTCGAGAAATCGGGAAAAGCTCCCGCATTGAAAATTCTCGTTCCGGTCAAATTTAACCTGGAGTTAAAAACCATGGGAGGCGGCATTACAATCCATGACATTGAAGGAGATATAAGCGGCCGGACAATGGGCGGCAAATTAGATCTTAAAAAATTGAAAGGACAGATCAGCCTTAAGACAATGGGCGGCGATATTGTATTAAAGGATTCCGATATTGACGGCAGGGTAAAAACCTTTGGCGGTAGGGTTTTGCTTGAGAATGTTGTCGGTAATATAAAGGGATCATCCATGGGCGGGAACGTGGTCTATAAGAATGTCAAACCCCGCAACGGTAAATCTACGGGCAGAGTTGTCCATATCTCAACCATGGGGGGCTCGATCAATGTTAGTGACGCCCCGGAAGGTGCCAAAGTTCATACTATGGGCGGGAAAATACATATCCGTTCCGCGAAACAATTTGTGTCTGCCAAAACCATGGGCGGTGACATAGAGATCGATGATATCGATGGCTGGGTAAAAGCCACTACCATGGGGGGGGATATCGAAGTTACCATGACCGGCGACCCTGATAAAGGGAAACGAGACGTGACACTTTCCTCTATGGGAGGCGATATTACGTTAATTGTACCTGCCGGGCTTTCGATGGCGGTGGATATCGAATTGGTCTTCACCAAAAACCGCCAGGGAAAATATAAAATTATCAGCGATTTCGACATAAAAGAAGAAATCTCCGATAAATGGAATTTCGGTAACGGAACACCCCGGAAAACGGTTCATGGTAAAGCCACTATAAAAGGTGGAAAAAACCGGATAAAGATTAAAACAATAAACGGTAATATCTATTTAAAGAAAAATAAATAATAGGAGATAACGATGAGGCATATCAAAGGAAAAGCACTCTTCTTTGTTCTTATCCCGGCCATCTTCCTGGTAAGCACGGCAACCGCCGAGAACAAGGAAATAAAAAAGACATTTCCGGAAAAAAAGGTGGTGAAAATCAGCACTATTACCACTAATTGTGTGGTAATTAAAGGTAAAAGCGGTGAGATCACGGTCCATCTGAGTTATATTGATGCGGGCAAACTATTCAAACCGGTCATTGAAGAAGAAGTGGACAGCCTGCTTATACGGGAGAAAATTCCCGCTTCCGACAGCGCCGTGTGGAAAGTGGTTGTGCCTGACAACACGGAAATCGATTTTAAATCGGCAGCCGGCAGTTTTTGGGCGAAAGGCTTGCAAGGTGACATCTCTGCCGCCACCGCTGCCGCCGATATTTCCGTTTCAAACTGCCGGGGCAAACTGGTACTAAAAAATGCCAGCGGTGAAGTGAAAGTCGAATACCACAAGGGTGACGTAAATATAAACGCGGTCTCAGGAGATATCAGGGTGAAAAAGATTGCCGGAGAAATCAGGATCAAATCGATAAGCGGAGATATTGAGGCCCGGGAACTGGAAGGATCGGTTGATTTGAAATTTACCAGCGGTGATATAGACATTATTAAGGCAGCGGCAGCCATCAAAGCTTCCTGTGTTTCCGGGGACCTGGAAGCTTCCGATATCGTGTTCAAGGGAGAGAGCTCTTTCAAAGTTGTCAGCGGCGATATTTATCTAAAACTATCGAAAAGCCTGGACTATAACCTCACCTTAGATTCCGCTTCCGGTAATGTGGCGCTCAATTTCAACGGCAACCCGGTAAAGGGTCTGTTTGAGTTTCGCGCCCGGGCCGAAATGGGTAAAATTGTCTCGCCCTTCAAATTTGACAAAGAAGAAGAAACCTATGAGTACGGCAAGAAATACCTGGTAAAGTCTTTCAAGAGGGGCGGCGCCACCCCGAAGATTATTCTCAAGACAGCCTCAGGCACAGTGATTCTCGAGAGATAATCCAACGAATATATATTAACCCCCCCCTTTAGACCGGGTCGTGTCCCCCCGCGGCCAGGTTTTTTGATTTCTTCCGATTGTTGTGTCAGGGTTTGGGCTTCGATTTTCTATTTTTTCATTGTCGTCTTCGCGAAAATTTGATCGGCAATCCCCAGTACAGCAGGATTGGTCTTCTTGTTAATAACGATCTGTTTCAAATCCTCACACCTTAACCGCTTGATTAATCCCGGGGCCTTCGTGAGCGGCACTCCGGGGTGATTAACGAGGGAAAGAATGATCGGATAACTGCGCAGCCAGGAACTGTTGTCGGCAATCCGGCTTACCACTTCTGCCGGGAGCCGGGGATTCTCAAGCATATTCAATATTTCATCCTCACCGATCCAGGGACTTTCCACCAAGGATATTAATACCTCTTTATTGGGATCTTTTGTCAGCGTCATTCGTTCCGGTTTGTTTCCACATAAGGCCAGGCGTATTCTTTCCCGTACGCTCATATCGTTGATGCGTTTCAGTATGGAGATGGCTTCCATGCGGGCTTTTGCCGTGGTGAAAATATTGAGCTTTTCCCCTCTTTCCTTCATCTGTTTTTTGATGACTTGCTGCACCCGGGGAATCAATCCCTCCATGGGGATGAGGGCGGGTTCTTCACCCTCTAAATAATGATTCTCGATTTTTTCGATTCTCTCTTTAACAGCCGGTGTGATGGCCGGATTCTTGGTCATAACATCCAGAACTTCGGGGTAAGCAAGTAATTTGTTCGGGTGCTCCAGGAGGAGTTCAAGCATCGGTTCCGTGCCTTCCCTGGCAAGCTTCAACCAGAATTCCACCGGCAAATACTGGTTATTGACCACGGCGACAATAATCTTAATGCATCGGTTTTTTACCGCTTCAGTTAACAGGTAATAAGCGGTTTGGTGATTGGCCTCCATCCGTTCCACATATTTTACTTTGACCGGAACCGGGATCGAATGCAGGATTGCCGCGGCCCGGGATTCATACTCTTTCCTGTTAACCACATGGGCCAGGCTTTCTAAATATTCTTCATTGGTAAGGCGAAATTCTATGTTTACCAGCATGTTCAACAATTCATGACTGACTTCACTGTTTACGATTCTTTTCACTAAGGGATTTGCTGAAATGACAGAATCGACGGAAAAGAAGTTGACGTTCTCCTGGCGCCTGGACATCAGGTAAAAGGTGATTTTTCGTATGGCCTGCTTATGTCTCGGGGAATCTTCTTTTGAGAATTCGACTCCGCAAAAAAAAGCCGGTGTATCTTCTTGCTCCCGGATGTGCCGGACGATTCCGTCGATTTCTATGTATTCATCATCTAATTCTTTCAATCGAAAGCGTAGCAAAAGTTTATCGTTAATCTTAATATTATTGTCCCGCTTGATTTTTATTTTAAGCCCGTTTTCGGAAATATCCGCTATAATCGCTTCTACCCCTTGATACTCTTCCGATTTGTCCGTTTCGTCGGCTTCGGTATCTTTTTTTTCTCCCGGGCTTTCCACAATATTATAGATTACATTTATCGATTCATCCATGGAGAGTTCGACCCGAAAGAAACTACGCTGGTTTTCTTCGATAATTTCTCTCGGCCAGGAAATTTTAAGTGCCGGGATTTTTTTATCCCTGTCGATGATATACTGGATGTTGTCTTCAACCGTGGCTGCGAATTGGAAACGGAAGCCGGCCAGTTTAAAAATGATCTGGATAGTGAAACAGATCTCCAGGGGTTTGTAGGTATCCTCTCCCATGAATGGCAGATCGATAATAAATGATTTACTGTCGGAGGAAAGTTTTAAGAACCGGCTGGAGTAATTCCATGTTTTGTCCTCCCCTTTGTAATAAATATCGATAGACTTTTTTTCTTTTATCGCTTTTAAAAGATAGATAAAGTCGAGTTGAAAAGCCATTATGGTATATCATAAGAAAATAGTAAATTTTTGTCAATCATCGAAAAGCGAAAAATTGGATATATGGACTTCTGAAACTATTAGTAAAATATTATTAAAATTGCCGGTGTTCGGTTCTCTCGATGATCTCGTTTTGTAAATCTTCACCAAGATCAACAAAATAATCACTGTACCCGGCTACCCGGACTATCAGGTCCCGGTATTGTTCGGGATTTTTCCGGGCTTTTCTCAAAACCCCGGCATCGATGACATTAAACTGCATATGATGACCGTCTAATTTAAAATACGACCGGATGAGGTGCATCAGTTTGGTCAACCCGCTCTCATCGTTAAGTAATTGGGGGGTAAATTTTTGGTTTAAGAGAGTTCCCCCTGTTTTAAGATGATCGATCCTGGCTGCCGATTTTATCACCGAAGTGGGTCCGCTGCGATCCGCACCCTGCACGGGGGAAATTCCTTCGGACAGCGGCTGGTGAGCTTTCCTGCCGTCCGGCAGCGCCCCAATCACACTGCCGAAATATACATGCGAAGTGGTGGGCAGCATGTTGACCCGGTGGACGCCGCCTTTACTGCTCGGCCTGCCGTCAACGGCTTCGTGAAACATATTAAAGATTGAGGCGGCAATACGATCGGCATAATCGTTATCATTTCCGTATTTGGGAGTATGGTTGATAAGCTTGTCCCGTAAATCATCGTAACCTGCAAAGTTTGTTGTCAGCGCCTCCGCCATCTCTTTCATCCCGATATCTCTTCGGTCAAAGATATGGTATTTGAGGGAAACAAATGAGTCGGTCAGGGAACCGAGCCCCACGCCCTGGAGATAATGGGTGTTGTACCTGGCCCCACCGGCATTGTAATCTTTACCTTTCTTGATGCAGTCGTCGATGAGCAGCGATAAGAAGGGAACCGGCATGTACTTCGCGAAAAGCCGGGAAATGATGTTGTTCCCCTTTATCTTGATATCTATAAAAAAATTCAACTGCTTATTATAAGCGGTCAACAACTGGTCAAAGGTTTCAAAATCTACAACTTTTCCTGTCTCGATTCCGATTCGTTTCCCGGTTTGCGGGTCGATGCCATTGTGCAGGGTGATTTCAAGAACTTTGGCCAGGTTAAAATACCCCGATAGGGTATAACTCTCGACGCCGAAGGCACCGCTCTCCACGCAGCCGCTGGCTCCGCCTCTGCGGGCATCCGCTAAGGTTTTTCCCTGGTGGACCAATTCCTGGATAATCGCGTCGGTGTTAAATATGGACGGCTGACCGAAACCGGTTTTGATAATCTTCAGGGCCCGCTTCAACAGGCGGTCGGGGGTTTTTTTGCTGACCTGAACCATCGAACTCGGCTGCAAAATCCTCATCTCCTCGAGAACATCTAAGACCAGGTAGGAGAGTTCGTTCACCCCGTCGGAACCGTCCTCTTTGACGCCGCCCACATTGATAAGGGCAAAGTCGGTATAGGTGTTACTCTCTTTTGCCGTGACGCCTGTCTTGGGAGGAGCGGGGTGATTGTTGAATTTTACCCAGAAGGATTGCAAAATTTCCCGGGCCTGCTCCCGGGTGAGGGTGCCCGCTGCCAGTTCTTTTTTAAAAAAGGGGAACAGGTGTTGATCCAATCTGCCGGGATTAAAAGAGTCCCAGGGATTGACTTCGGAAATCACGCCCACATGAACGAACCAGTAGTACTGCAGGGCTTCGTGAAATGTGCGGGGCGGGTGGGCCGGAACACGGCGGCAAATTTCAGCCAGTGCCTCCAGTTCTTCTTTTCTTCCTGGATTCTCTTCTTTTTCGGCTAATTCATCAAGCTTCCGGGCATAACGGGCGGCAAATTTGATCAGGGCTTCGGCGGCGATATCCATAGCTTTAAGTTCTTCTCTTTTGTCTAAGGCCTCGGGATCGTTAAAAAAATCAAGTGCCGCAATACTTTCCGCGATTTCCCCTTTCAGGTCCAGGAATCCTTTGCGGTAAATTTTATCACCTAAGACAGTGTGGCCCGGAGCGCGCTGTTCCTGGAACTCGGTAAAAATTCCGGCTTCATAAGCCGCTTTCCAGTCATCCGCCATTTCGGCAAACACCCGGTCGCGCATGCTTCTACCCTTCCAGAAAGGTATTATTTCCTCGTTGTATAACTGCCTGGTTTCTTCATCGACCGCAAAGGATATCTTCTCCCTGGAATTCAAGGTTTTCAGGTCCTCAAGCGAATGGATGCATATTTCAGGATAGGTGGGAGTTGCTTTGGGCGCAGGCCCCCGTTCCCCGACGATAAGTTCACCGTCGTTGATACAAATCCGCTTATGTTCCAGCAAATATTTGAAAGCCAGGGCACGTTGAACCGGGATGGAGACCTTCCGGGCAGCTTCACTTTTATAAAAGGCGGTTATTAGCCCGGCTCTTTCCGAAGAAATGCGGTTTACGGCTTTCAAGCTCTGCTCCCTGAGCTTTCTTATTCTATCATTCATGTATCAGCCTCCGATTTTTACCTTAAAACCCCGGGCTTCAAAACTTGCCTTTAAATTCATCATTTTTTTCTTCGTCGGTGGATTCAAGCCGTCTAAGAGGTATTCCTTTTTAAGCCGTCTGTATTTTTCGGCCGCTGTCCTGTGGTAGGGAAGTAGATCGATTTCGTTGATTCCCTTCAAGGAGGAGATAAATTCAGCGATCTCTTTCAGGTTTGCGGCTGTATCCGTGATGCCCGGAATCACGGGAAATCGAATGACCACATTTTTTTTCTTTATTGATAGTTTTTTTAAATTTTCATTGATCTGTTGATTGGGGACACCGGTATATTTTTGGTGCAGTGCAATGTCCATTAACTTCAAATCGTAATGAAACAGATCCACTTTATCGATAATCGAGTTAAAAATATTAGAAGATGCATATCCCGAGGTATCGAGGATGGCATGAATGTCTCGTTTTTTGCACTCATCTAACAGCGCTTTTAAAAAAAGTGGCTGCATCAGGGGTTCGCCCCCTGAAAAGGTCACGCCGCCCCGGGATTCGTCGTAAAACAGGATGTCTTTTTCGATCTCCGCCATCACATACTCCACGGATACGGTTTGATCGATTGTTTTTTTTGCCGGCGTCGCTGCCGGTTCTTTTTCCTGACTCTCCGGGTTGTGGCACCAGTGGCAGTTCAGGGGGCAGCCTTTAAAAAAAACAGTGGTGCGTATACCCCTGCCGTCATGGATGGCAAAACGCTTGATAGCAAAGATGATACCCGCCGCGCTACTTATGATATTATGATCTTTAAACATGGTCAACATTCTAATATTTGATATATCAGATATTACAC
>JAGLQA010000530.1 GCA_023137075.1 Candidatus Aminicenantota bacterium | reverse complement strand
ACGCTTGCTCCTTTCTTAACAAGGAGCTTTGCCGTATCCGAATGACCGCCCCAGATTGCATAATGGATTGCCATATCGCCGCGCTTACTTTTGGCATTCAGGTCGGCTCCTTTCGCGATTAAAAACCCTGCAAGCTCCGTATGCCCCCTGTCCGCGGCATATATCAACGGGGTTTCTTCAACATTATTCCGGCTGTCTATCGGCACCCCCTGTTTAAGAAGAAAGGAGACAAGCTGCTTATGACCTCCCTGGGCTGCCCAGTGGATCGGCGTTTTGTCATTCCGTCCTTTGGCATTTAACAACCTGGGGTCTTTTTTTAATAGGTTTTTCACCGTATCAAAATCCCCTTTTAAAGCTGCGTCGTGGATCTCATCCGCTAACGCAGGTAAAACAAAAAACGATAGTGTTAATAACACTGTGAGAAAATGTTTTCTTTTGATCATTTTAGTGACCTCCCTTTTTTATTTTAAATCATTATGGATCTCATCCGCCGGAAGAGGCAGGACAAACAACAATAAGATAAGTATTACAATGATAAAAATTTTTATTTTCATGTTAACCTCCCGATTTTTGGCATAAACCTATCCTGTATCATTTTTGCTCCTTTTTTTTATTAAGTTGTGATTTTTTTATTTATTTATTAAATGGGTACACCTCGTATTCTTTCTCGTTGTATACCATTATGCCGTAAGGCGAAACATATATTTGTTCATACTCGAATTCGACCCGCGGCTGCCAGCGCTTCTTTTCGATAACTTTGCCCTTTTGTATCTCCGAAATAATGATTTCCTGGGGCTGGCGGTGGAGTAAGATGTATTTTTCTCCGAGCGCTAAGTAGTAAAAGGGCGGGAAGGTGAGGTTGATATTGATCGGTTCTTCTTCCTTTTCTAAATCCAGCATAAAAAATTCCTTGCCATTTTTGAAAATCACCAGCCTGGTCTCGTGCGTGCCCCAATGCCGCAGTATCTTTTTAATCCTGCCCTCTTGTCGATATACCGGGGTGAGGCCAGCCTCTCCGCTGATCTTATAGAGAGTCATTCCCGACCGGTCGAAAACTAACAGTTTGTCTTTCCAGGGAGCCAGGGCTTCCACGTAGAATAATTCTTCCGCTGCCCCGCTTCCATCAACCCGGTAAACCATTGAGTCTTTAGTAAGTATAAAAAATTGCCGCGATGATCGAGCAGCATGAAAAAATTCCACTATATATTGGTTTGACAGGTTCCCGCTGATGGGAATCTGTTTTACTTTTTTGCCGGTAACGGCCATAATCATCTGCAATTGCCTTTCCCTGCTTTGCAGCACCAGGTAATAGGTGCCGTCTATTAATTTCCCAACTTTTCCGGGAAACAGCCCAACTAAGTCCCAACCTTCCGGAATGTCGAATAGCCGCTTCTCTTTGCCGCTCTTAAGATCGATAATAATCAGGGCGATTAAGGGACAGCCATTCCTGCCGGGTTCTCTTTTGACTGCATATAAAAAATTTTTTTCTTCCACTTCATACAGCGGGAAAACACATCCCTTGTATTTAAATCGTTTAATCTCTTTTTCCTGCTGCTGCAGGATTTCGCTTTTTTTGCATTTAAACCTGATCGTACTGCCGCTTTTATTGAGAATATGATTATTCCAGGTTTCACCGGTGGTAAAGAATGCAAATAGAGCGATCAGTATGCTCAGGAATAATGCCGGTGGCGCGTATTTACGATTGAAATAGGAAAGGGGTTTGATATCGTAACCCTGGAAGAGGACAAAAAACAGGAGTGGAAAGACAAGGATTGTCAGGTTTGCCCGCAGTAGAGCTTCGCTGTCGGGCAATGTCCGATCCAGCATTTTGATAAAGAAACCCTGGCCGAGAGAAAGTAGGGCCGTTAACAGAAACGCGGTAATAAAGCTCTTTATGCTGAGGGAAAAGGCGAGAGAGACGAAGAAAAAAACAACATAAGTAAGGGAAAAACTCAAGGTTTCCAGAACAAAAGGGAAATCGAAGAGATGGCGAAGCAGCAGGTAAAAGGCGAGTACGATCAGGATCATGATGGCCCGCGGCATGAATTTAACAAAGAACAACCGAGTGCGGGACACGGGTAAAGAGAGCATATATTCCACTGCTCCTTCCTGCCTTTCTTTCTCGAATATGGCCCAGCCTGTGTAAGACGCATAAAAGAGGAGAACGATTTGCAGCAGCGGATCAAGGATGACTTCCTTACCTGCTAATACTAGGCCGGCCATAAGGAGAAGCTGGGCCAGGAGGATAATGATCCCGTCCCTGAAGACACCTTTGTTCATCCCCTGCAGCATTTGAAAGAAGAAACACACCTTCCCTTCATCCCTGGGCGTCATGCTGTTGCCGGTTCCTCTATCGCCCGGATGAACCGGTTCCTTGATCTCAATGGCTAACATATCCTCCCCCGATAAAAGCCCTGAGAATCTCCGTCAATGTCAGGTACTCAACTTTTTCTTTTATTTTCAATTCCGGGGTGTAGGGATATAGGAACATTTCTTTCATACCCTGCCAATCCCGGAAAAACACAACCGGCAGGTGTTCAGGGAGGGCTTCACTGTATATTTTGACAAATTTCTGTTTCAGGTTATCCACAGTCTCATCTACGAACACCTTTCCTTTGTCTAAAACGACCACCCGCTCCAATATACCTTCAATATCGAAGGAGGACTGGGCGGCGATGACAACCGTCATCCGTTCATCCTCGATCAACTGAAGGATAGACATGAGAAATATTTCCCTTAAGTGAGGATCTAGAAAATGGATAACATCGTCGATCAACAGGTACTCTGGTTTTGTTGATAGGGCCAGGGAGAGGAAAAAAAGGGTTTTTTCACCCTTTGATAGGGTTCCTATTTTTTGACTATTATTAAAATGATAATCAGCGATTCCTTTGTAGGAAAAATTAGGGTAAAAAGCTGCCTGAAGCTTGATCGCCTCTTTGATTTTCAAGCTGTCGTAAAAACTGATAGACGCAGGGATATAAGCGGTTTTCTTTCGCGTGCGGTACCCCACTTTCCGCTCATCTATAGAAATATCACCCAGGCGGCAATTCAATACGCCCGCCGCAGCCCGCAGCAAGGTTGTCTTGCCGGATCCGTTCGGGCCGGCCAACAGTACACTTTCGCCTTTTTTTATTGTCAGGCTGAGGTTGTCAACCGCTTTTTTCTTTCTATAGTTGATCGAAAGATTTGTGATTTTTATCATATTCGCTCCTTAACTCCTTAGTAGAACCAATATCCATTCCTGGAAACACAGGGGATTAAATTCCATCTCCGTAGCTTTTTCAACAAAAGACAAAAAGTAATTGTTGGTGGCCATTAGAATAATAAAAAGACCGATTAAAAGGGAGTAAACAATAACCCCATCCGCTAATAATTTTTTTATCCTGATCATATTTCCTCCTTAAAAAAATCAATGACCATCGCTTTTAGCCGTTCCCGGGAAAACCCCAGTTCAATGGCCCTTTCGAGGAATCTTAAAAAGTCCTCTTTCAACATTGATTCTTTTTCATGCTCTAAGTGACCGGTCTCCTTTAACCAGTAGCCTTTCCCGGCCCGGCCATCGATAATATTTTCTTGAAACAGGTCCCTGTAGGCCCTGGCAACGGTATTGGGATTGACTTTCAAAAAGGAAGCCAATTCTCTGATCGAGGGCAGCGGCTCATTGGCGGATAGGGATTCCCTCGCGATAGCGTGTTTGATCTTCTTTTTGATCTGTTCGTATACCGGGATAGGCGAGGCAAACTCGATATTAATTTCTGCCAATAACATTTTGTTCACTGTATCAATATATTAATACAGTAATACTGTTTTGTCAACTTTTTTTGAATTTTTTTTTATAAACCTTTCCCTTTACAGCGCCGCGTATGAAAAGGTCCCCCCCTCTTGCTAAAAAAAAATAATTTGATATAATTTAATATGAGCT
>JAGLQA010000053.1 GCA_023137075.1 Candidatus Aminicenantota bacterium | reverse complement strand
TCGGAGTTCTCGGACGGCCTGTTGCCAAGCTGTCCGAGAAGTCAAACCCATCATAAAAAACGTTGAAAATTTCCCGTTTCGGAAATCGGGAAACATTTCTCGGACAACCTGTTGCATTGCAATATTAAAGCTTAGAAAATGTGTTAATGTCGAGTAGAGGGATGAGCACACCCGCTTAGGGAATGCTTCCCCCCCTCCCAGAACCGGACTTGAGGATTTCCCTCATCCGGCTCCTCATTGCTGTTCACAAAGAGGACTCGACCGCTCCCTTCGTTATGAAGTCTAATTATGTTGCCATTTATGCCCAACTCTGAGGCTGGAAAATGTCGCCTTAAACTTCTACACAGCAATGCATGCCCCTTCGCTCCACGGGCATTACCCCGCTTCATCACTACTATGAGCATGTCCGACTGCCTGTTGTACCTTCGACGATTCCTTGCCTTTTCGGCTTGTACTCGTCTACCTCACCGATACCCTTTGTTCTTTGCGTCGCCCCCGGTTGGGTATCTAACCGGAAACGGCCCGGGTTGTTTAGTCGCACATACCCGAAATGTGCCTGTTAGGTGAGGAGCACAAAGGCTCTCCCAGGTTCCGACGCAATCCTTTCGACACCATGCTGCTGCCTGAGATCCCGGAAAAGCGGTTCACAACTTGCCTTTGCGCTGTGAACCATACTGCCTTCCAGCTCTTGCACACTGTCGGCCTTTTCAAAGACGTCAATTTCGGGACTTAGAGCATTCACTTTCGTTGCGGCCTGGTATCTTTCAGCCGTTGGCTTCATCTAATTCGTTACCTCCTTAGATGCAACTTAGATAACGGGCTGGTGGCTAACCTTTGCCCGTGTGGGACTTTAACCCACTGGATTGCGCCAGCTTCGCCTGGCGCACACAAGACTTGACCACATATTTATCTTTTAAACATATTCGTTTTACTTGCTACGTTGCTTTAATTCGGCTTCGTGACCGGTACGAATCGGAATCGTTGACTTTGGGAAAATGGATTTACTTTATATTGGTTTTATGATAAAACAAAAGAAGAATTATAATTACTACTGATCTGGAAAACGGTTAGTTAAATTTAATAATAAGTTGGAGGTGAAAATATGAGGCTGAAAGTTGGATTAATACCTGATATAAATACGAAGAGTTTTCTTTTACCCTTGCCTGATCTGTTGAATAAATCTCAGGATTCTTTTGAATTTGTTTTAGTTGAGAATTCTTCTAAGAAATCAAAAAAACCTTTGGATAGAATAGTTGATATGAACGATATCCTCCCTCAAATACACTTAGAAAAAAAAGAACATCATTTCAAAAAAGATGATCTTTTAATAAAGTTTATAAATAAATCTTTGGAATCGAGGTCACATTTTTTGCATAATCTGTTCATAGCAGGTACCAGTATTAAAGAATCTCCCCCAAGAGTTGCTGTAATATCTACATCATTTATCCGTAAACATATTTTACCAATAGATCCAACTTATTCTGTACAAAAGCACGCGTTTTATCATTTAGTTTTATGCTGTATTTTGGGAGCATTTTTGGAAATAGGAGCGCATGAAGATTGTGGATGTTTGCTTGATTTCAATAGTTACACACCGAATATTGAGCATAAAATAAATACCGGTTATTCTTTTTGTGAAAACTGCAATCAGATTGTTGAAAATCATAAATTTGGCAAAGCTATAATGCAAATATGCGGAGCTTTAAAGACGGGGACTATCATAAGCCATAGCCCCTCTTATGATGTATCCCGCCCGAAAAAAATATTTCTATGTTATTCAAGAGGAGATAATGATAAGGTCGATGAAATTTATAAAAAATTAACCAGTGAAGGCTTTAAACCTTGGATGGACAAGAGAAACTTAATCGGAGGACAAGATTGGGAGTTAGAAGTAGAAAAAGCTATCAAAGACTCTGATTATTTTATAGCTTGTCTTTCAAATAATTTCAGAAAACCTACTTTTGCAAATAAAGAAATTAAAATTGCTTTCGATTATCTTGATACTTTACCAGAAGGACAAATATTCTTAATACCTTTAAGAATAGAAGAATGTACTGTTGACAGTAGACTTTCTAAGCGTCAAATAATCGATATTTATGCCCAAAATGGCTTTAAAAAATTATTGGAAGCCCTACGACATACTAATTGACAAAATATTGGAAAAATGTGTCACTGCTCCAGGGTTCAAGTCTTGACAGGTTGTCCGAGGAAGGCATGGGGACAGGTAAATTATTAGCTCCGGGACTAACGCCTCTACATCAGGTGGTAATTCCAGCGGCTCCAGGTGCTGAGGCACCCTGGAAATCAGGTTAAACAATACCAATTTCTGGCAAAATTCTAGGAATAAATAACCAGTCCACAACCCTTATATAATAGATCTATTGACGCACGAAAATGAAAAAACCATTTCCTCTGTAAACACACTATATTAAATTGTTTACAGAATTGTTAAAAAATATTTTGCCGGAGAATGACAAGATTTGACCATTAGGTAACCAATTGTTCACCTGCTATTCTTCCGGGGATGTTGAAATTTGAGATTTTTTATATTATACTAAAGCTGTAAAACAAATTAAATATTACCTGGTGATGTAATTCTCTTATACGGCTAAAAGGAGGCCCTGTTGAAGGCAAGATATATTAATCCTTATACCGATTTCGGCTTTAAGAAACTCTTCGGTGAAGAAGCGAACAAAGATTTATTGATCGACTTCCTGAACCAATTACTTCCCGATGAACATAAGATCGTTGAACTCTCCTTTAAAAACCCGGAACAATTGAGCGATTTACAAACCGAAAGACGGGCCATATTCGATATCCACTGCGAAAACGAGAAAGGTGACAAGTTTATCGTAGAGATGCAGAAAGCGAAGATTAAATTTTTCAAAGACCGGGCGGTATTTTATACCACTTTCCCCATAAGAGAACAGGCGGAGAAAGGTGATTGGGATTTTAATTTAAAGCCTATTTATTGTGTAGCCATAGTAGATTTTAAATTTGATGACGAAAGGGACGAAAAACACTATGTGAGCGATGTGCAATTAAAAGACCAGTCCTGCCGGGTATTCTATAATAAACTCAGGTATATATTTATAGAAATGCCGAGGTTTAATAAGAAGGAAAATGAGCTTAAGACCCGTTTCGATAAATGGTTGTACTTTTTAAAGCATTTAGAGGATTTTGAAGAAATTCCCGCTATATTAAATGAGGAACTATTTGTTAAGGGTTTCGATGCAGCGGAGATAGCCAATTTCGATAATAAGCAAATGGCGGAATACGAGGACAGTTTAAAAATATACCGTGATTTAAAAGGAGTGGTGGATACATCTTTCGATGAGGGCGAAAAGATCGGGATAGAGAAAGGTGAAAAGATCGGGATAGAAAAGGGGATCGCGGAAGGTGAAAAAAAGAGGGCAAAAGAGATGGCGGTAGTAATGAAAAGAGAAGGTGAGACTATAGAAAAGATATCGAAATATACATATCTTTCCAGGGAAGAGATTGAGAAATTATAATACTCGGTATATCTTAGAGGCTGGTCGTTCTTTTAAAGAGGAAAACAAATTATCTCTCCCCAATTTTTTTGCATTTTTTATTTCCTTCTCAAAACCGATTTTTTGTGGTATAAAAAAGGATGATAAATCCGAACACCAAACCCTTCGAAGAACCGGGAGGATATTGCCCATGAAAATAGCGGTTTCCGGGAAAGGCGGCGTGGGGAAATCCACCATTGCGGCGGCGCTGGCCCTGCTGATGGCCCGGCGCGGACGCAAGGTGCTGGCCGTGGACGCAGACCCGGATGCCAACCTGGCCGATGCCTTAGGCGTGCCCGCCGTTATCCGTGAAAAAATCATTCCCATTTCCCAACAGGCTGCCCTGATCGAAGAAAGGACCGGCGCAAAGGTGAAACAATATGGCCAGATATTCAAACTGAATCCCGACGTATCGGGTATCGCGGATAACTATGCGGTGCGCTGCCGCGGCGTGGCTCTGTTGGTTCTCGGGGCGGTGGAGAAGGGTGGCAGCGGCTGCGCCTGCCCGGAAAATGTGCTGCTTCGCTCCCTGGTTTCCGATTTAGTGCTTTATAAAGACGAAGCCTTAGTCATGGACATGGAAGCGGGGGTGGAACACTTAGGCCGGGCCACTGCCCGCGGCGTGGATGTGATGATAGTGGTTGTCGAACCGGGCCAGCGCTCCATCGACAGCGCCATACGAATTAAACACCTGGCCGGGGAGATCGGGCTGATCAATCTCTGTTTTGTCGCCAACAAGGTGGCTTCCCCGGAGGATGAGCGGTTCATCCGGGAAGCACTGCCGGAGCAAAATCCGGCAGCTTTTATCCCTTACTGCCGGGAAATCCGGGATGCCGACCGAAAGGGACTTTCAGTCTTAGACAATTTAACCGAGAATCAACTTACGCTGTTCGAGAAGCTCTTAGACCGGCTGGAAGGCATATAAAACCCCTCTTACGAAAAAAAGGGTCCTATCATCGAAACGAGAGCGATTAAGAACAGGAGCACACCCATATATATCCGTAAATACTCCTTCGAGATTTTACCGCCTATTTTTAAACCGATTCGGGTCCCCGCGAAAATAAAGGGTATTGACAGGGCGGCTTTCCACACCGGGTCTACCAATACCGCTGAGCCGAAGACCAGAAACATAAAGAGCAGTTGGAAGGGCACAAAAATTAGTGAAAAGGCGAGGGGCGTAACTCTCATCTTCTCATTTGACCAACGGTGTGCCAGTATCCAGAGTACTAAGGGTGGGCCGCCTATATTGGCGAGCCCGTTAAAAAAACCGGAGAAAAATCCGGCCAGGTATCCCCAGAAGCGGTGGATGTGTTCCCCGGTGCGTAACCTTCCTTTCCATTGAAGAATAAGGAGAACAAATACACAAAACCCAATCACCTGTTTTACCGATGATTGATCTAAGAAAGTTAAACTGTACATGAAGTACACGCCTAAGGGCAGGGAAAGGAGTCCCACCATCATGAAAGGAGACAGCTCTTTCCAGTTGACCGCTTTCCACAGGGCAATGACGGCAAAAATTTTCTGGATTGCCGAGCCGATGACGACAATCATAACGGCTGCCGGGAGGCTGAATCCTAAGAAGAGGAGCAGCGGAATCGCAAAAAGACCGAAACCGAAACCCGAAGAACTCTGGATAATGCTGCCTGCTGTTAACACAATACCGATTTTGACTATTTCAATTATATCCATTATCCAATTCGATTCCGCAACCGGCGGCCCATTTTTATTTTTCTTTAATAAATACGTCGATGCCGTGGTTTCCCAGGATTATTTTATATTCCTCGGCTTTTGACCGGGAAAAGGCTTGCCCTGAAATAACTTTCAAGAGACCGTCCCGGAAATATATTTTGAAAGATAGGGCAGGCAGTGCTCTTTGCAGACGGCGCAGCATCCTGCCGGCGTTTTCTTCGTCACCGAAGGCGCCGGCCTGGATGTAATAACCGGCATATTCTTCTTCTGTACCGGGAATTACATTAATCGGCGAGTTTTCATTCCCGGCGAATGATTCACCCCGGGGGTTGATCAACCTTAAATTCACCGGCGCTGTTCCCGTCTTATCGATGCCGATTCTCCCGGCGGCCTTGTACGACAGGTCGATAATCCGTCCTTTTACAAAGGGACCCCGGTCATTAATGCGCACGATTACTTTGCGGTTATTTTCGCGGTTTTCAACTTCAATTATTGTATGAAAGGGAAGGCCCTTGTGAGCAGCGGTCAATTTATTCATGTCGTAAATTTCACCGTTGGCGGTTCTTCGTCCCTGGAAATCACGGCCGTACCAGGACGCGATTCCGGTTTGAAAAATAGTCCCCGCTTCTCTTTCCCCTTTAAATTTTTTTATTTTTTCGGCGGGAATCCGCGGATTAGCGCGGCCCGGATCCGTTTTTACACCCCTCTTCGGAGAGCAGAAGTTAAGAAGCAAAAGTATTGACAATACCGGGACAAAAAGTAATTTTTGCTTCATTTATTTGTCTTCGGTTTTTCGAGTCCCAACCGTTTCGTTTTTTTGTGCAATCCCTGGTAGGTCATTTTAAGGGACCTGGCCACTTTTGATTTGTTCCAATTATGCTTCTCGAGTAAACTTAGCAGGAAATCTTTTTCGGCTTCACTATTCAATTGGTAGGACGGGAATATGACGGTGTCGCCCGATTCCATTTCCGGGTGTGTTATATCATCCGATAGAATATCGTAGTTTATGATTTCGCCATGTTCCGTCAGGTTTACAATGCGATTGATTTCGTTTTCCATTTGCCGGACATTGCCCGGCCAGTCGTAATCCTGGAGAACTCGAAAGGCTTTGAGGGAATAACCGTTGACGGTTTTATTGTTCTGCCGGCAGAACTTATTGGTAAAATAGTTGATCAATACCGAAATATCTTCCTTTCTCTCCCGCAGGGGGGGGATATTAATCGTATGATGAACCAGACGGTAATACAGGTCCTGGCGGAATTGTTTTTGCTTTATCAGGGCTTTCAAGTTCTGGTTGGTAATGGAAATAATGCGCAAATCCACCTTTATGGGAATAGACCCGCCTAACCGGTAGAATTCCTGTTCCTGTAAGGCTCTCAATAACTTTGATTGTAAATTAAGGGGCATATCGCCGATTTCATCAAAAACGAGGGTGCCGCCGGAGGCGATTTCCAATTTGCCTATTTTGCGGGCATAGGCGCCGGTGAACGCACCTTTCTCGTGACCGAACAATTCGGACTCGAGTAAATTTTCCGGGATGGCGGCACAATTTATAGGAACAAATTTTTTACCGCTGCGCCTTGAATGTTTAAAAATGAGCCGGGCAAACAACTCTTTCCCGGTGCCGCTTTCCCCCTGGATCAAAACAAACACGTCACTCCTGGCAATTTTCTTCGCCTGTTTAATGATCTCCTTCATGTTGTCGTTAGCGACAATAATTTCATTAAGAACATCCAGGTCCGGTTCATCTTCTAAGTTTCCAACGCTTTCCTCTTCTCTTTCCGAGCCGCATTCGATCTCACCTCTTTCAGCGCTTCCTTCCGAAAATAATTGCGCTAACAAGTCCAGCTCTTTTGATAAGGATAACAGGAATTTTTTGATTTTGGGCTCCGTTTTGTTCCGGCTATCATTCGAGATATAAATCAGGACGGCCCTATTACTATTGATCTCAAGTGGATAGGAACAAAAAATTCCTCCCAATTTCGATATTGGCCTGGAATCAATATTCTCAACGAACATATTCGGGTTTTCAGAAATTATTTTCTCTAAATTTTCTTTTATCCCATTTTTTTTTTTGATAGAAAAAAGGACATTCAACTCTTCCTTCAGTTTTGACACGATAAACAGATCGCCGATATAGGATAAAGAGGAAAGATAATTCGACAAAACGGGGAGGAAATCGTTAAAATTGTTCTTTTTTATCCCCGCTTTTAAAACCTGTTTCAGAATCTCATTGTAAATATCTGTTATATACTTGGTTTTTGTTCTTAGGAAGTTGTTTTCATTGTCATTTCCGATTCGTTTAAAAATAGGAACCAGCTCTTTTGCCAGTGTGAAATCACCGATGGTTCCCTGTTTGAGAAAGAACTCCATCCTGCCTAAGCAGAAGGATTCCCCGATATTGATGACAGCTTCATGGACTTTCCCGCTGTGGACATAGGTGCCGTTGGTGGACCTCAGGTCTTCGATGTTGATCACATCCTCTTCTACCTTGATTTTAAGATGTTTCCTCGATATGGTTTCGTCATCAATATCCAGGTCGTTGTCGGGTGTTCTGCCGATACTAATGGTTTCGTCTTCTAAAGGGAACTTCTTGATGAAACCGTCAATATAGTACAATAAATATTTCATAACCCCATTATAGCAAGTTATTTTTAATAATCAACAAAATTTTATAAAAGTTTATAAACTGAGTTTATAGTGTTTATAAACAGTTTAGGGTTTACTTACGAAAACAAACAGCTCGATGTTTTCATTCTTAAAAAAAATTCATCCGGCTAAGATAAAATACATTCCTGGCAAAAAGGCCTTCTACCCGCATTAGATGCGGGTTTTCAAAACATATCAGCCGAAATCGTTACACAGAAATAAGTTTGTTTTTGAAAAAACGGCCTGGCGGATCGTTTTTGGCATTAATATTGCCTATAGATTTAATAGATTTGGTTTTAAAATAGCTGTATGTAAGCGATATGTATTTGAAGTACCTGAGGGGGAGAGAGGGAAATTTTAAAACCCTTTTAAAATTTCCCTCTCTTTTTATAAAATATATTATATTTCAAATTTCCAGTCCCCATCCCGGTAATCTATCTTTACCGTGGAATTGGAGAGCACATCTCCTCGCAAGATCAGGTTGGATAACCGGTCCTGGATCTCCCTGCGGATGATTCGTTTTAGCGGTCTGGCGCCGAGGGCCGGGTTGTATCCCAACTCAGCCAATTGTGCGAGGGCACTCCCGGAAATATCAATGGATATTCCGGCGGATTTCAGCAGCTTTTCAAGTTTATTTATCTCGAGCAGGGTGATTTTTTTAATCGTATCCGGCTGCAAAGGTCTGAAGGTAATGATCTCATCTATGCGGTTCAGGAACTCCGGCCGGAAAACTTTAAACAGTAAATCATCTATCTCCTTTTTGATGTCGTTGTAGTCTGTTTTTTCCAGTATGGCTTCGGAACCCAGGTTTGATGTCATGATGATAATGGTGTTGGCAAAACTTACGGTTTTCCCTTTCGCGTCCGTTAACCGGCCGTCATCGAGGATCTGCAGCAGTATGTTAAACACGTCGGGATGGGCTTTTTCGATCTCGTCCAACAAGACTAACGAATAGGGCCTTCTTTTGACTGCTTCCGTCAACTGTCCGCCTTCGTCATAACCCACATAACCGGGAGGTGCACCGATCAATTTGGCTACCGAATGTTTCTCCATGTACTCCGACATGTCGAGCCGAACCATCGTCTTTTCGCTGTTAAAAATAAAGTCACTCAAAGCCCGGGCCAGTTCCGTTTTTCCCACGCCGGTGGGTCCCAAGAACAAAAAGGAACCCAGGGGGCGCCCGGGATCCTGGAGCCCCGCTTTAGAGCGGCGAATCACGCGTGAAACCGCGGATGTGGCTTCGTCCTGTCCCACGACCCAGCGGGTTAATATCTCTTCCATTTTTAACAGCTTCTCCTTCTCGCCGCTCAGCAACTTGCTCACCGGTATACCGGTCCACCTGAAAACCACCTCGGCAATATCTTCTTCGGTTATCTCTTCAGTTAAAATCTTCTTTTCTTTCTGGAGTTCCTGTAACTGTGCCTGGATTGACTCTATCTCTTTCGTCGTTTCCGGGATTTTACCGTATTGGATCTGGGCGGCCATTTCGTAATCGTTACTTCTCTCGGCTTCCTGCTGCCGGTTTTTCAAACCGTCGATGTTCTCCTTCAACTCTCGCAGCCGGTTGATCAGGGTTTTTTCCTTAGTCCAATGTTCCTTGATTTTTTCCCTTTTGACCTTCAAGTCCTCCAGTTCATCCACCAATTTTTTGAGTTTTTCTTTGCAATCCTTGCTGTTCTCTTTTTTTAACGCCTGGCGCTCGATCTCCAACTGCATGATCTTTCGTTCCAACTCATCCAATTCCTCGGGCATGGAATCCATTTCGATCCGCAGCCTGGAAGAGGCTTCGTCCATCAGGTCGATGGCTTTGTCCGGCAGAAACCGGTCGGTGATATACCTGTCGGACAGTGTGGCCGCCGCAATCAGGGCGGCATCCATTATTTTGATGCCGTGGTGAATCTCGTATTTTTCTTTTATGCCCCGCAAAATGGAAATGGTCTCTTCCACCGTGGGCTGCTTTACAAAAACCGGCTGGAACCGGCGTTCTAAAGCCGGGTCTTTTTCGATATATTTTTTATACTCATTTAAAGTGGTTGCGCCGATGGCGCTTAACTCACCCCGGGCCAGGGCCGGTTTTAACATGTTGGACGCGTCTATCGCTCCTTCGGCAGCTCCGGCGCCCACGATGGTATGCAATTCATCGAGAAACAAGATGACCTCGCCGTCGGATTCGGTCACCTCTTTGATAACCGCCTTTAAGCGGTCTTCAAACTCACCCCGGTATTTTGCGCCGGCCAGGAGACTGCCGATATCCAGGGCCACGACCCGCTTGTCCTTCAGTAGTTCCGGCACATCCTTCTGCACGATCCGCAGGGCCAATCCTTCTACTATCGCGGTTTTACCGACCCCGGCGTCGCCGATCAACACGGGATTGTTTTTCTTCTTCCGCACCAACACCTGCATCAATCGCCTGATTTCGTCATCCCGGCCGATAATTGGGTCTAATTTTCCATTCCGGGCCAGTTCGACTAAATCTTTGCCGTAACGTTTGAGAGCCTGCATTTTCTCTTCGGGATTCTGGTCCGTTATCTTTGCCGAACCTCTTATTTCCATCAATGCTTTTAAGAAATTATCTTTCGTGATGCCGACGGATGCCAACACCCGGGCCGCGTTACCCTTTTGCTCGATGACAGCCAGGATAAGGTGTTCTGTCGAGACGTAATCATCCTTAAATTGACCGGCAACGGTAAGGGAATTCTGCAATATTTTACCGAAATCTTTTCCCGCATACTGTTCCGCTCCCTGGACTTTTGGCAGCCTGTCGATCTCTTCATCGATTTTCGCCGCGGCGGCACGACTGTCCATGCCGATTTTTTTGAAAACTTCGGGCACGATGTTTTCCGGGTCCGTCAGAATGACACGGCTGAGATGCAAGGGGGTCACCTCCTGGTTTCCCTTTGTTTCAGCCAGGGTCACACTTTGATCTATTGCGTTATTTGCTTTTAATGTAAATTTTTCTCTGTTCATTACTCATTCCTCCGCAGTAATTTTTATTTATCCATAACTATTATAGTATGATTTCAGGAATTTGTCAATAACTTGACAGCGATATTATAAGATATATCTTAGCGCATCGCCATCACGTTCTGTTTGTTTTCCCAACTCCGGGCCGGAGATTATGCCCTGGTTACATTTGGCACCCAGTCGATGGGAAGTATTTCCGTGCGGCCATCCTGAAGGACATCCACTGTTTTCTCGTGCAAATCGCTCTCAATCGTACCGCCCACGATAATACATTCATCGATGGTAACACCCCTGCGTACCTGGTGCATGTCGTCGACTCTTCTTTCATTAACGGAAATTTCTTCTCCTTTACCGGGAAAAAAGGAATACCGCTTCCATAAAACGGAATTCCGTATACAGGCATTTCGTTCGATCGTCCAGCCGTCTCCTATAACCGCGTAGGGGCCCAGGGTGGTTCCGGGAGCAATTATGCAGTCATTACCTATAATGACCGGCGGGATGATATTCACCTTAGAGAAATCAACGGCAACATTTGTTCCCAGGTATCCCCAGGGATATTTTTCATAAGCGATTTCCAGTTCAAAATCGCCATCCAGGAAAGATTTGTTAACATTCAGGTAATCCCGTTTTCTTCCCACATCAAACCAGGGGCCGTCATACTGCAAACCCCATAACAGGAAATCTTTGGGAAGTTTTATGTATTCAAGCCTGCCCAGCATGGCCGGAAAAACATGTTTGCCGAAATCATAAAAGGGTTCGGAAATCTTAGTGTTGACTTCGGTTCGCAAGGGATCGAGAATTTTTAATAGATCCATCTCGATCATATAAATAGATGCGTTATTCAGGTTGCTGGGGGAATTCGGATCTTTTTCCCTGAATTTAACAATTTTTCCGGATTTTGAGATAGGTCCCTTTAGCTCTTCGGGGGAATCGAGATCAACGGTCCCGAACTCTCCCCTCTTTTCCCAGGGCACAGGGCTTAAAACCATAGAAAAGGCGGCCCCTTTTTTTTTATGAATATCGTACATCTCTTCCAGCATGTCCGAACCGAAGCCGGTGACAATATCGCCGCTGGGCGCGATGATCGTGGTTCCTTTAAATTCAGCTAATTCCGGCATAGTCTCGTTTTTGAAAACCTTTTTGGCTTTCTTACCAAGGGCCTGCTTGCATATGCCGCCTAAGGTACCGGAAGGAATATCTTCCTCGATATATTTTATTTCCGTGCCGAACCTGCCCCCATCTTTAAAGTAATTTCTGATAGTATTGCTGAGCACGCATAGATTCATGGAAATATCCGTGATACCGGATTTAATCGCTCTTCTCACCCACATCTCCGCCATAGGCGCGCTTCCCCCTATAGGGAACATGGGTTTCGGGAGGTGATGAGCGGTAAGGGGGTCCATTCTTCTCCCCAAACCAGCAGCCAGGACAGCCAGTTGTA
>JAGLQA010000529.1 GCA_023137075.1 Candidatus Aminicenantota bacterium | reverse complement strand
AAATTGCTTGAGCTGCTTTAAGTGTTCCGGGCTCTTTTTAGCCAGGATGGGGCCGAAGATCAAGGGGTGCAGGGTTTTGACCCGGCCCTCCAATATCTCCGGGAAACCGGTGATTTTCGATACTTCCAGCACCTCGATATTATTGTTTTTTAAATGCCTGGCCGTACCGCCGGTAGAGATGATCTCCCAGCCCTTTTTCTGCAATTTTTGTGCCACTAGTTCGATTCCTTCTTTGTAATACACGCTGATTAAAGCTCGTTTAACACCGCTCATTTTTACTCCTTATATAATAGCTTTTAATATTTCTTGTGAAGTAGACACATTCGTCATTTTCGATCAATCTCTATTTCTATTGAGAATTTAATTAACATATTATTTGTAGGCATCTCCTCGAGGGCCTATGTATAATATTTTTATTTGCCGTTCCACTGGCACAATTCTGAAAATTACCCGGATATTACCTATTCTTAACCTGAATCTCCCTTCCCATTGCCCTTTTAGGGCTTTGATGTCAAGAACAGCCTGTTCTCTATTCTCAACCCAATTTTTTAACTCTTTAATATACACAAGAAAATTATTTTTTTTCCGGCTATCTATTTTTTCTAAATATTTTTTTGCCGACTTATTTATCCTTATTGTCCATTCCATTACAAATCGAGGGATTCAAACTCTTCTTCTTCATATTTCTCAGGGCTACCTAAATCTCTATTAATTTCCTCCATCTCCATATCCGAAATCAGGGGAAGCAGTGACAGCTTTAATTTCAACAATTCTTCCTGGATAACCTCCCTCACAACTCCTCTGAGCATTTCTTTCAATAGGTTCACATCCATTGTTGCTGTTGACATTTTGCCTCCTTACCATTCTTTATTATAATCTGAAAACAAAAATTGTCAACTCCAAATTGGTCTCAATAATGATTTGTTGATTTTTTCAAATAATTGGATTATTATATAGGCGCTAATGAAAACAAAATTAAATATAAAAATGTCAATCCACGAAATAGTTTTCGAGAATCAGGGTTTGAGCTTAAGAAAGAAATATGTTAAATAAAATTGAGGTAAAATAATGTCAGAATTTCCAAATTTTGATTGGGATATTGTCGACATTGAGTACTATTGTGAAAAACTTAGCGTACCTAAAGAACAAGTAAAATATTTAAAAGAGCTATTGAATCAAGCTGAGACTTATGATTGGGAAGAATTTATATATGAATCTTATTCAGGTGATGTTGATATTCTTCTCTCTCCTTTAGAAAAAGATATAGAAGGATCTAAAGAAAAAAGGAAAAAAGAAATTAAACGTCTACTTTCTTTCAAAGAATTAGAATTAAAAAAAGAGGAAGAGAAACATATTTCTCCTAAACAATCAGAAAAAAAAACTTTTTTAAAAGAAAAAGAGAGAAGGACTTTAGCGAAAAATCCCAAAAAGTGGTGGAAAAAGTGGCAATCAATACTTACTGCCTTAGTTCTTTTAGTGACTTTTTTAACCTTTATGCTTGATCTACCAAAAAAAGCAAAAGATTTCTATCAAGAGATTACAGGCGAATCTCAAATCACCATTAACTTGAAAGGAGTAGTAGTAGACTCGAAAGGTATGCCAATAAAGGGTGCGGAAGTGAAAGTTGATGCGCTTCCTGGTGAATCGGTAATGACTACCAGCGATGGCAATTTTTTATTTAAACGAGTACCTGGACAAGTAGGAGATAGCACAAGAGTTTATATCTATTATAGGGGAATTCTCCAACGGGATGAATATGTGACTCTGCCTGGTCCCATCCGAATTATATTGGATGATCAATGAAGCGAATTGCTCTATCATTCATAATTTTTAGCACAATTTTTGTGGGAACTATTAGGGCTACAATCATTCTTAAAGGAGAGTTGATAACCGACTCAGATCAACCTGTCCCAGGGACACGAATAGGTGTTTCAGGAGGACCTTCAGTAAGAACAGATTCTAAAGGAAGTTTCCAAATCAGGCTTTCCAATGATTTTATAGAGGGTGAGCAGGTGATAATATCAGTTTTAAAAAAAGGGTGGGTTATCAATCAACCGTTGGATGGGGAGTGGAATTTACCTAATATAAAATACCAGGATGTTCACATGACTATGGTAATTATCGTGCCTTTCGGTTCCAAAGCACTCTGGAATCATGCACGAATAGAAAAGTATATTGCCAAGCTCTCCGATGAACAGGCAAAATTAAAAAAAGTAGGCAATAAGCCAAGACCGGTAGATTTTAGTTATTATTTGAGTAAATGGGCTGAAAAATACGGATTCACTCCAGCGCAAGTGAAAACAACTTTTAACGATTGGGCTGAGGCTGTAAAGGACAGTGATAACTACCGAACGTTAGGGTTGAGACATTTTTACAAAAAAAAATTCTCCGCAGCAGCTTTTAATTTTGAAAAAGCTGCTTTACAAGGTGAAGCCAGGAGAAAAGCCCTAAAAGAAAGGATCCGACAGGAAGACATTGCAACCTATGAAAACTGGAGGGATGCCGGTAAATCGTTATATACAGATTATAAATTCAGGGAAGCTCTGGAAAAATACAAAAAAGCAGAAAAAATAGTAACATTGAATAGTTATCCTATGCAATGGACTGAGATACTGTACTTACGTGGTAATGCTGAATATGAACTTGGTGTCAGGGTTGAGGGTAAAGAGAGCCATGCCCTTTTATTTTCTGCAGTTGCTTCTTATCGTCGGGTATTGGAAGTCTGCAAGCGGCAGCACTTTCCGCAGATATGGGCTTTAACCCAGAATTCCATAGGGAATGCGCTTAGAGAACAAGGGAGCCGAACTAAAGGGGGGGAAAGTGTGCAATTATTGAATGAGGCATTGACAGCCTTTCGACATGCCCTGGAAGTAAGAACTCGCGAGCATTTTCCCCAACGGTGGGCAATGACCCAGAACGATTTAGGAATTGTGAATATACAGCTTGCAAAATGTTATGGTGGACAAGAAAGTGAACTTTTAATAATAAAAGCAGTGGAAGCCTTCCGCAGGACCCTAGAAGTTTGCAAACGTGAAAACTTTCCTGACCAATGGGCTGGAACCCAAAACAATTTAGGAAATGCTTTTCAAGATTTAGGAAGTCGTGCTAAGCTAGATGAGGGAGTACCATTATTGAATCAGGCAGTAGGAGCCTATAATCTGGCCTTAGAATTTCATAGCCGTCAAAATTTTCCAAACGATTGGGCCATATTACAAAACAATTTAGGAAATGTTTTTCAAGAGTTAGGAATCCGAAATAGCGGTAGACAAAGGACGTTGTTATTAGAAGATTCAGTTTTAGCTTATCGTAAAGCTCTCGAAGTTGATAGCCGTCAAAATAATCCCCAAGATTGGGCAATGACCCAGAAAAACTTAGGAGGCGTACTTTTAGAACTCGGAATCGATATAGGCGGGGAAAAGGGTGAACGATTATTGGAGGAGGCAGTAGTTACCCATCGTAAAGCATTGGAAGTCTGTGACAATGAAAATTTTCCTCAGCATTGGGCCATGATCCAGCATAGTTTAGGATTGGTACTTAAAGCGCAGGGAATACGGAAACGCGGACAAGAAAGCATTCAGTTACTTAACGAGTCTGTGGCGGTTTATCATAAGGCACTTAAAATCTACAACAACCAAAATTTTCCCCAACAGTGGGCAAGAACTCAAACCATGTTGGGCGTTGCGCTTCTAGAATTAGGAATCCGTTCTATCGATGGAGAAAGAGCGCTGTTTTTTAACAAGGCAGAAGAAGCATTTCATAAAGCTCTGAAAGTTAGAAAATTTGAGTACATGCCGCATTCTTGGGCATTAACGCAAATGAATATAGCAAAATTAAACGAATTACAAAAAAAGTGGTCTGCGGCTAGTGAGTGTTATCTAAATGTTTATAAAGTGTATCCGTTTTATGCAGCAG
>JAGLQA010000528.1 GCA_023137075.1 Candidatus Aminicenantota bacterium | reverse complement strand
AAAGACGAATCGCTTTTACTGTAATTGCCCGATAGATAGAAGTTTAACGCAGAACTGGGTTTGTAAGATAAATTAATGGAAATAATATGATTCTTGATACTATAATCAGTATTTCCGGAAAGTGAACCGAAATGTTTTAAGGCACCAACTGTGCCTCCTAAATGGCCGGCTCAGCCATCCATCATAGCCACGACAGCCAACCCGTTTTGATTTTGTACCAGGTATGAATAGCTGCCGCTAAAAATGATTTTATCGCCTGGCATCCAGTTAAAACTTAATTTAGGCTGGAGAGTGGTCTGTTTTAAATTTAATTCCGGCTCATCCGAATTGGTACCATAACGTACATTTATGCCGGTAACAATATTAAATTTTTTAGAGGGCCTCAACTTTAAATCAAAATAAATACCGTTTACAAGCGTCGGTAGAGTCGTAATATCTCCGTACCGGAGCGCATCTCTCTGATAGTAGAAAACTTGCGTCATGCCCGGCTCGGGAACCAGTTGGTGTGGACCTGAACTGCCTATGTGTTCGAACATTAAATTATAAGGAGCAAAGGGATTTTCGATGTGCTCGATATAGTATTTTAAACGCCCGCTAAATTTCATTGTCGGCCGGTACTTAAATTCGGTTTGCAAACGAATTTTTGTGGTTTTATCATTAGCCCCCTGGAAAGGATAATCATCTCTATTTATGGATGAAAATTTTCCTAATAATGAAAATCTGAATCTCCTGGAAGGCTGAAAGATATAGTTTAACGATCCATTGCCTTCTGTGCGGGTTAAGTTAGAATAACGGGTCCAGTCTAAATTTGCCCCGTTATCGACAATACCTTCCCGCCAGCTTGGTTGATCGATAAATATGGAATCATTTTTATAGCTTCCATAGGACCCTGTGCCGACTAACTTTGTCCTCTTCGATACCGGGTATATAACTTTCAGGTTTGCTTGATTACCGTTGTAATTCAAATTACTCGTTTTATTTTTCGCTTTATAATTAGTGTATTGTGCCAGGACAAGGCTTTTTCCCACATTAGCTTTTATTTTCAAATTATGGGCAAGTTTTCCGGTTTCAGGGTATAGCCCGATGGGTACAGATTCGCCACTGTAATTTAAACGGCTGCTGAATTCTTCCCCTGCTCCGCCATTTACAGGATGACGGGAAACATCATAAAGCGCTTCATAAGGGCCGGCATCGGATTTAAAACTACGATAGCTGGCTTTATAGGTTATTGAAACAGGTTCCAAATCTAATTCCGCACCGGCTGAAATGGAATGGGTCTTCTGCTTAAAATCAAGAGACCGGGAAACCGCATGGCAAGTAGCGCAATGGTTAAGCTGGATATGTTGGTCGGTCCCATTTTCGTAAATCGAGCGGTGAGTTACCATCAATTTCAGTTTATTTGTACCGGGAACTTTAAAATCGATGTCTGTGTTGATTTCCTGTCGGCGATAACCGTATTCCTTATCAGAATTCATGTCTTCGTGGGTAAATATTTTCCCACCAAACGTGGTTCCTTCCCTATCACCGGCCTCCCTTGCCTCTAAGTTGCTCAATAAATCCTTTTGCAATTGACGATAAAAGGAAGAATACGAAATTTTCGCGTCAATCAAATCCCTTGATTTTCCTTCGAGTGAAAAGCTCATGCGTTTCGGGTCATAATATTTACCGGTGAACTTAAAACTATTTTTTTGTTTAACATGGAAAAGGTTCAAACTTAATTCCGGCGTGAAGCCCTCTTTTCCACGATCAAATTCCGCTACTTTCCGGGAATAGCCTTCAAAACCGGAATAATGGCTCCCAAATTCCAACGACCACTTAGTTGTAGAATCCTCGGCATCAACATGAAAACCGGAAACAGCAGCAAGCAATATGATAAACATAAAAATCAATTTGAAAAAAAAAATTTTCTTCATCTAAATTCTCCTTTTTGTTATCGTATTAACGACTTGCCCTGACTACTAATACTCTGAGAACCCAGATCAGAACCATGTATCTTTGTATGGCACTGGGTACATTTAGTTAGAAGAGCAGCTTTCATACCGTCTCTTGTGGAGACACCTCCTCTTGTGGGATCTAAAGGAGTGGTGAATTCGCCATTATAGGCTGTAAGACCGGTATGGAAATGCATTGGATGGCAGCCCATACATAAAGCAGGTTCGTTCTGCACCAAGAGATTGTTCGCGATCGTACCATGGGGATCATGACAAATACCGCAATCTTCGTTTACCGGTTGATGTTCGTAGATAAACGGGCCTTCTTTTGAGGTATGGCAAGACAGGCACAATTCATTTTTCCTGCCGCTAACCACGTGTTCGGCATTTCCTCCATGAACCTGGTGACAACTTTGGCACGTCATTAGTCCTTCGACTAAAGGATGATGTGACATCAATCGGAATTTGGCATATACATCCTGGTGGCACTCCAAGCACAGTTTTTTGGCATCCCTTTTAAGTAAGGCATTTTTGCTGGAGTGTACCTCGTGGCAATCACAACAGCCATTGGCAGCTTCGGCATGGGAAGAACTGTCAGCCGAATTGAACATATTGCCCTCGTGACATTTGATGCAGGGATTTTCTCCTGTTCTTAAAAAATCTTTCCTCGGATGATAAATCGACTTAGCATCGGTGTCCTCCACGTGCTTTTTGCACGGGCCATGACAGGATTTGCAGACAAATCCCTTAATCGCATCGTTTTTTGCGTGAATATTTTGCATGAATTTTTCCACTACTTTATCATGGCATTCAGCACAGGTTTGATCGCCGACTTTTTCGACTTTTTCTGAAACTTGAGCCGAAAAAGATGCGAGAGGAAAAAAGATAAAAAACAAGAAGAAAATTAAAATAAGTCTTCTTCCGACTGAGGAATTAAAAAAAATTCTCATAAATGACCTCCTGTTATTTTATTAGTAAGCGCACTAGAATTACCTATATCTATGGAGTTCAGGTCAAAAACATTGTAACGGTGGTATCCGCAATCATAAATTCCTCGATCTCTACTCATTGTTTGAGTAGAGCGCAAAGTATAGAGCATTAACATAAGAATAAAAATAATTAAGGTTAATTTTGAAACTTTCAATGATTTCCTCTTAACCTGATGTATTAAAAAAAGGTCTTCTGGATTAGCTGTTATTATTTTATATATTTTTACAGCAAGAAAAATGCCAACCTGGGAATATATTGGCTAAGGTGCTGTAAATTCTTTTGTAGAGGGGAAATTAAGAAATTCCCATTGATGAAATAAGCTGCTTAGCCTGATTAACATGGGCTGCTAAATGCAACAATACGCTGTAATCGAAACGTTATGTTTCGCTGTTTTTGCAACACAATTGGAAGTGTATAATTAACCGCATCTCCCTTTAATTTAAATTTTTTTGGCAATATCCGGGTATTCATGGTAAAATGGTTTTTTCCCAGGAGGCAAAATGGAATCAAAAGTTGTCTGGAAAGACGGCATGGCATTCGACGCTCACCTAGATGGTTTTAACTTCACCATCGATGCCGGCGAAGGAGTGGGTGGACGTAATTTAGGGCCAATGCCCAAAGGACTGACATTGGTTTCCCTGGCCGGCTGCACGGCCATGGATGTCATCTCTATCTTAACAAAAATGCGCGTGAAGATTGACTACTTTGAAGTGGGAACAGCAGCGACATTATCCGGGGAACACCCGAAACGATTTACCGGCATTGTGATTCAATATAAATTCAAGGGAAAAGATTTACCCCTCGATAAGCTCAATCGCGCCATCGAGCTTTCCATGGAAAATTACTGCGGTGTTTCGGCCACCCTGAAACCCTCGGTCATTATGTCAAAGGAAATATATATTAACGAGCAACGAGTCTAAGTATTGAAAGATATATTAAATATATTGGATGAGATAAACCGGCTGATTCAGCCCCTGCGGCCGCCGGTATTGGCCTTTGAAAGCAGCATCCGGCGCACTCCCTTCCGGATTTTGATCTCCGTATTGTTGAGCGCCCGCACCAAGGACCCGGTTACTAAAATTGCATCCGAAAACCTTTTTTCGGCTGCTCAAACGGCAGTGGAAGTGACCGCTTTAACAGAAGAGAGAATCGCCGAACTCATCTTCCCGGTCGGATTTTACAAACAAAAGGCCGCTCATATAAAGAAGATTGCCGAAGTAGTTTCTCTGTCCGGGGAGATACCCGGTAATTTCGAGGGATTGACGGCGCTGCCCGGTGTGGGCCGCAAGACGGCCAACTTAGTGTTGGCCCTGGCCTTCAATGTTCCCGCTGTCGCGGTGGACACGCACGTGTACAGGATATCGAAACGATTGGGCTGGGCCTCGGGAAGCACACCGGGGGAGGTGGAGGAAGAGTTAAAAGCACTTTTCCCGAAAACTCATTGGAACAAAATCAACCGGACCCTGGTGGGGTTCGGCCAGACCATATGCAGCCCGCGAAATCCCCTCTGTTCCCGGTGCAGCATTTCCGGAAACTGCCCCTTTTTCAAAACTTCCGGCGGTTAAAATCAACGGAGGAACGGACTTTTATGATTCGTTTCATCAACGTAGGGTAGATAAGGGCTGCCAGGATGGCAGCCAGCAAGATCGACGCTGCCTGGGTTTCGCTAATGATACCCTCCTCCAGGCCAAAAGCGGCAATGGCCACTAACAGGGTCAGGGAGAAGGAGGTGGAAATCGGTACTAATAGGATGTCTAACAGGCACACCCGCGACAGGAATAGCACTAAGGAAGCCATTAGCCGCACGAAAAATATGACAATCGTAATCACTAAGGCCAGCAGCAGTACCTGGAAGTCGAGAAAATCCTTTATATCAAAACGAAGTCCCACTTCGATAAAAAAAACCGGGATTAAAAAACCATACGCGATTCCGCCGACCTTTTCCTGGATTTTTTCCCGCTCCTTGAAAATCAGGGCGAAGGCCATGCCCCCGAGAAAGGCCCCGACGATTAATTCCATGTTTAAAAGAGCTGCCAGGGCGACAAAAACAAACATATTGACGAAATTGGCCCGGATGCCGCTTTCCAAAGGGTCGTCGGTTTTAATAAACGGGCATATCAGCCCGGGGAACCACCACACTAACAGGCGGAACAGGCGGTATATAATGTAGGCAATCAGGGCAAAAGCGGCCAGTTGGCCAAGGTGCAGCAGCGATGCCATGGAAAAGCCGAAGCGGTAATACAAGATAAACACCGTCAACGACACCAAACTGACCACCTCTCCGATACCGCCGATAATCAACAACCTCTGCCCCGTATCGCTCTCAATGATACCCGATTCCTTTAACACCGGGAACAGCAGTCCCACGGCAGTGGTCAGGTAAATCAGGGCAAAAATCGGCGGCTGTTGGTAAAAGGCCATGATGGCAAAAGAAAATACAACCACTAACGCAACCAGGGAGATGTAGAGTAACAGTTCTTTTTTCGGCGTTACTTTGATCTTTTCAAAATCGATCTCCAGGCCTGCTAAGTACATCAACAGGATAAAACCGAGTTCCCCTAAGAATTTGATGATTGAGGTTTTATGGAATACCTCTTTAAAAAAGAGGCCGGCAAATAAGCCAAAGAGGATTTCACCCACCGCGGAAGGAAAGTGGAGCCGGCGGCTCAGGAAGGGCATTAAGAAAGCCCCGGCGCAGATAGAAAGCATCAACAAGGCTTCCAGTTTAGTCATCGGCCGGCGCCTCCGGGATAACTAAAGTGGAAAGACGGGTATTCCGTGCCACCAGGTATGGGACATTGGATTTGAAAAATGAGATCGAGGCGTTCGGGTCCGAGGCGACGATGAACAAGTGATTCTCAAGCGGTTTCAGATATGTCAGCACCTGCCTGACAGGATTCCCTACCAGGACTTTGTAGTCGATCGGTTTTTTATAAATCCCCTCAAAATCGGAAATGATTTCCTGGCACAACCGGAGTTCTTTATCTTCCTCCCGGCCTCTCATCTCTTTTGGCAGCGTCACATAGAGGACCCGGTAGGAGATGTTCAGCAGCTGGGAAATTTCGATACCCGTTTCCAACGAACGAATTGGGGCCGGGCCATTGAGTAAAACGACGATGTCCTCATAGGGGAAGGTAAGCCGGGACAGGAGAAAGGGCTTTTGCGATTTCCTGAAGGTATGGCGCACCCGGTAATTTTTGAACCAGCCCCTCTCCGCCGGAATAATTAGAACGCCCATATCTAAAGAAAGCATAAACAATTCTTTAAAAAGTTCGATGGCCCTGCCGGTGCGGAACCGTTCCACATCGGTCTTGATTTTTTCCGAAATACGATGGGACAGCTTTTTTTTGAAAGGTATAAATTGGATGCGTTGGGCTTTGAATTTATCCAGCCATAAGATGGCCTCATCCAGGTTGGCGTTAAAATCCTGGTGCAGGGGAAACACGATATCGCTGCCGTACTGCAGGGGGAATTGGGGTATTCCTTTCAGCAAGGTGGTGGTGACATTCTCCAGCACACCCGGGTTACCCACTAATACCACCCGGTCTCCAATTTTCAGGGATGAACTTCCTTCGGGCATGATCAATTTATTGTCCCGGTAGATCGCTGAAATATGCCACTGCGATGGTCGCAGGTGCTTCAATTTTCGCCCCACTAAGTGGGACCTGGTTTTGATTTCCACCTCGATTAATTCACCTTTGCCCAATCCTAAGTAAGCAGTCTTAACCGAACTTTTTTCAAGGGATTTTAAAATCATCCGGATGCCCGGTTCTAAGGCGTTTATCAGGGTAACATGAAAGGATTCATAAAATTTTTCGTCGGCTTCCCCGTAATGCAGAATGATAATCGGGATATCGAGCCCGAATTTGCTGCGGGCGATGCGGCATGCTTCCACATTTACGGCCGTATCTTTGATGGTAGACACCATATATCTCAGGTTTTCGAGATTCAGTTTTTTCCAGGTGACCATGCTGCCGGCTGCTCCGTGGTGGTATTCCTCCTCGGGAAGTTCCTTCTTGCATTGTTTGATGCGGTCCTCATCCATATCGACCACGATGACGTGCCAATCGGTTGATATGGTCTTAATCAGCACTTTTCCCAAACCACCGATGCCGAAAACCAGTACTTTTTGTTGTTCTTCGTTCATGGTAGGCTCCCAATTGGTATGAGAGAGTATAGCACAAAAGAAGAAGCGCCGCAATTTCTATGCTTCTTGTGAAAAAATTGGTATAATGAAAGTCTCACGGTAAAATTCAACAGGAGGCAAAAAAATGACCGATCAAAAGGGAAATAAAAAATTCAACTGGAAGAGTTTTATCAGTTTCGGATTATTTATTTCATTCGTTATAATCGCTGCAAGTGGGCTGGTATTGTATATCGCTCCCCCGGGGCGGGTGACAAAATGGATTAATTGGCAGTTTATTGGCTTGAGCAAAGATATGTGGCAGGCGCTGCACACCAATTTTACCTATACCTTCTTAGTATTATCGATCTTTCATGTTTTTTCATTGAACTGGAAAGTCTTTCTCAGTTATTTAAAGAAGAAAACCGGGGCGGGGCTGCCCCGG